>JBOHDW010000356.1:0-7424 GCA_050700795.1 Nocardioidaceae bacterium
GTGCGCAAGGGCACCGACGTACGCCTCGGGCGTGTCGTCGCGGTCAAGCGGCTTCGCCCGGACCTGGCGGCCGACCCCACGTTCCAGGCGCGGTTCCGCCGGGAGGCACAGTCCGCCGCCGCGCTCAACCACCCGGCCATCGCGGCCGTCTACGACACGGGCGAGGAGCCGGCGACCGACGGCTCGGGAGTCGCGCAGCCCTACATCGTGATGGAGTACGTCGCCGGGCGGACCCTGCGGGAGATCCTCCGGGAGGGCCGCAAGATCCTGCCGGAACGCGCGCTCGAGATCACCTCGGGCGTGCTCGCGGCGCTCGACTTCAGCCATCGCGCGGGGATCATCCATCGCGACATCAAGCCGGCCAACGTGATGCTGACCCCTGCGGGGGACGTCAAGGTGATGGACTTCGGCATCGCCCGCGCGGTGGCCGACTCGTCTCAGACGATGACCCAGACCGCCGCGGTCGTCGGCACCGCGCAGTACCTCTCACCCGAGCAGGCGCGCGGAGAGACGGTCGACTCGCGCAGCGACGTCTACTCGGCGGGTTGCCTGCTCTACGAGCTGCTGACCGGGCGGCCGCCCTTCGTCGGGGAGAGTCCGGTCTCGGTCGCCTACCAGCACGTGCGCGAGGTGGCGGTGCCGCCGTCCTCGCTCGATCCCGACCTGCCCCCCGAGGTCGACGCGATCGTGATGAAGGCGCTGGCCAAACGGGTCTCCGACCGCTACCAGTCGGCCGCTGCGATGCGCTCCGACATCGAGCGGTTCCTCGCCGGCAAGCCGGTCACCGCGCCCGCCGTACCCGTGGACGCGGGGGCCCCGTTCGTGCCGACCGACGACGCTTCGAGCACGACCACCTTCTTCGGCGGCCGTGCCGACGACGACGAGGGGCCGCCGCCGAAGCGGTGGCCGCTGGTCGTGCTTGCGCTCGCGGTGATCGCGCTGATCGCCGGGGCGCTGATTTTCGGACCGAGGCTGTTCAACCCCCCCGCGAACACCATCGCGGTGCCGTCGGTCCACGGGATGACCGAGACGAAGGCCGCGGCGACCCTGACCCACGCTGGACTCACCCTCGGACGCGTCGACCGGCGCGCGTCGCCCACGGTCCCGCGCGGGCAGATCATCGACCAGACCCCCGAGCCGCTCGACCAGGCCGAGCCCGGCTCCGCGGTCGACGTGGTCGTCTCGACGGGACCGCCGAATGTCGTGGTCCCGTCGGTCATCGGCCAGGACAAGGCCATCGCGAAGCAGACCCTGCTCGACAAGGGGCTCAAGGTGCGGCTGATCAAGCGGGCGTCGGACCAGAAGGCCGGTACTGTCATCGCGACGAACCCCGATCCGGCCGTCCGGGTGACCAAGGGCTCCCTGGTCAAGGTGTTCTTCGCGGCCGGCCCGAAGAAGGTGCCGTCCGTGGTCGGACTGACCGAGGATCAGGCGCGGTCGAAGCTCGCCGCGGCCGGCTTCACCAACATCTACGTGGTGACCGACTCGACGACGCCGTCGACGAAGGGGCTGGTGCTCAAGCAGAGCCCGCCGGCGTACACCGCCCAGCCGCAGGGCACCACCATCATCCTCACCGTGTCGGCGTACGAGCCGCCGTCCAGCGCACCGCCGTCCCCGACCACCTCCCCGACAGAGTCGCCGTCGCCGTAGGGCAACCGGCGTCAGTGCGTGTTGCCGGTGATCCCGCCGGTCTTCGGGCCACCGGCCCGGGCGTAGTTGAGCACCGTCGACCCGTCGTACGCCGGCATCGCGAGGGCGCCGCCGATCTTGACGTTCCACCCGAGCTGATAGCGGTCGGCCACCTGGCGGTAGATCGCGATGTAGGGGCTGGCGTTGACGCTGGCCAGCATCTGGTCGGTGGGGCCGATGGCCGCGATGACATAGGGCGGCGAGTAGGGCACGGCGTGGAGCACGACGGTGTTGCCCACGCACTTGATGCCCGTGGTGGAGACCACCCGCTGCCCCTGGATCGTCATCGCTTCCGCGCCGCCGGCCCAGAGCGCGTTGGCGACCGCCTGGATGTCTTGTTGGTGCACCAGCAGCTGGCTCACGTCGATGCCGGTCTCGCTGTGCTGCACATCGGCGGGCGCGTCGTTGAGGGTGACGGTCACGCCCGGACCGCCCACCGCGTCCAGCCCACTCGGCCCGCGCAGGCCGGCGAGCTGATGCTGCGCCTGGGTGGCGCTACCGCCCTGGTTGAGCCGGGCGGTCAGCCGGTTGACCTGGCGGGTGAGCTCGGCCGCCTGGGCGCGCAGCGCCTCGACCTGCTGGCCCTCCGAGTTGGCCAACCCGTCGAGACCGGTGAAGTTCCCGGCCCGCAGGTCGGTCCCGCCCGCACTGACCGCACTGGTGACGAAGAGCAGCCCGGCCGCCAGGCAGATGACCGGTCCGGCCAGCCGCCACGCGAGACGGCGGTTGTGCACGGACCCCTCCCGGGCGACGAACGCGTCGGCCAGCCGTGCCCGCCAGGTCTGCCGGTGCTGGGTGGTGGCCATCGCGGGTGGGCTTTCGTCGGGAGAGCGGGTCGCCGACTACGCTAACCCAGATATCCGCCGCACCATCCGCCGAACTTCCCGTCCATCAGGACGGCCGCCTGATCACCGAGGAGCAGCGCCCGTGGCCCAGAGCAGTCGCAGCAGGACGGGTCGACCGAGCGCTGCCCCCGTGTCGCTGTCGAAGCCACGCACCGCGGTCGCCGCGCTGATGGCGCTGGTCGGCATCGCCTGGATGGTGATCTACACCAACGTCGCGATCACCGGGACCCAGCTGACCTGGATGGGCGACCTCAAGCGGTGGAACTTCACGATCGGCTTCGTGCTGATCTTCCTCGCCCTGATCGTCGCCGCGCACCCGTCGACCCCGCTGGGGCGCGGGCAGGGGGTGGTGGTCGGGATGCTCGGCTGCTTCCTGCTCGGGCTGATCTGGATCGTCTTGTACTACGTCACCGGGCAGAACGCCTCGATGCCGTTGATCCGCGACCTCGGCCAGTACAACCTGGTCGTCGGGATCGGCTTCATGGCTGTCGGCTTCGTCTACGCCACCCACTGGGAATGACCGTCGACCCGGCTCGAACGCGGAGCAAATGACAGTCGTGTGATTCATCCACAGGACGGATCCACAATGTGGAGAACCGTCCACGTGTGGGCGCGGCAGCGTGGGTCACGTCGAACCGTTCGAGCCGGGTCGGCGGGGTTTGGCGGTGCGTTCGAGCCGGGTCGACGCTAGGTGAGGGCGAGGGTGCGCAGCACGATCGCCACCGCGATGAGTACGGCGACCAGGACGCAACCGACCACCTGCCAGGCCGACCGACCGCTCCGCGGGGAGAACGCCACCACCGTGGCGAGGAAGGTCCCGGCGACGAAGCCGCCGACGTGCCCCTGCCAGGAGATGTTGGCCCCGAACCAGGTGAACGCGAAGTTGATCGCGATCCACATCCCGATCTGTCCGACGTTGCCATGCACCTTCAGCGTCACCACGAGCAGCGCGCCCATCAGCCCGAAGATCGCCCCGGAGGCACCCAGGGTGGGGGTGCGCGGGTCGGCCAGCAGGTAGACCAGCGCGCTCCCGGCCAGCCCCGACAGGAAGTACACCGCCAGGTAGCGCGCCCGGCCGAAGATCATCTCCAGCTGCGGGCCGAGCACCCAGAGGGCGACCATGTTGAACCCGATATGAAGCAGCTCGACGTGGGTGAACATCGACGTGACCAGCTGCCACCACGCCCCGTCGGCGACGCCGGGCACCCAATGGCCCCCGGAGATCAGTGAGCACGCCTGCTGGCTGGCGTTGGGGTAGTAGCCACCGGTCCTCCCCGCGCCACAGAACCCCTGGGAAAGCTCGGCCAGCCGATCCACCCAGACGCTGCCCTGGCCACCGGTGGCGGCGATCAGGACCCAGACCGCGACGTTGATCCCGATGAGCAGCTGCGAGGTGAGCATCGGGTTGCCCGACCGGATGCCGCCGTACGCCGTGCGCCCGGCCCGGGTGGTCTTCGCCCCCTCCGAGACGCAGGAGGGGCACTGGAACCCCACGGAGGCCGAGCGCATGCAGTCCGGGCAGATCGGCCGTCCGCACCGCTGGCACATGATGTGCGACTCGCGGCCCGGATGTCGATAGCAGACCGGGACGACCGGATCCGCGGACGGCGTGCTCAGCGCTGCTCCACCTCGACGGACTCGATCACGACCGGCTGCACCGGCCGGTCGCCGGCTCCCGTCGGAGTCGATCCGATGGCGTCGACGACCGCACGGCTTGCCGGCTCCTCGACCTCACCGAAGATCGTGTGCTTGTTGTTCAGCCAGGGTGTCGCGCCCACGGTGATGAAGAACTGCGAGCCGTTCGTAGCCGGCCCCGAGTTGGCCATCGCGAGCAGGTAGGGCCGGTCGTACTGCAGCTCGGGGTGGAACTCGTCCTTGAACTGGTAACCCGGTCCGCCGGTTCCGGTGCCGAGCGGACAGCCGCCCTGGATCATGAACCCGGCGATCACCCGGTGGAAGGTGAGGCCGTCGTAGAAGTTGCCGCGGTCCCCCTTCTCACCGGTCGCGAGGCCGGCGAAGTTCTCGACCGTCGCAGGTGCGTGGTCGGGGAACAGGTGGATGACGATGTCACCACGGTTGGTCTTGAGCGTTGCGTAGGTGTCGGCCACCGATGCGCCTTTCTCCGTCGAATCAGGTGTGTCGATCCTGCCACGGCGCGACGAACGCCGCCCGCCCCGGGGTTTGATCCGTACGGCGGCCCGGGCATGATCGAACCAGGACGGGGAGACAGCTCCCAGACGGCGTACCACGGCTGAGAGGACGTTCGACGATGCGGAAGAACAAGACGCTTCAAGACCACGCCAGCGAGCTCGCGGACCGGGTGTCGCCGCACGTCGCGGCGGCGCGGGAGAAGGCCGGGCCGATGCTCGCCGACGCCGTCGACAGGGCCGGCCCCGCCCTCGCCGACGCTCGCGACAAGGCTGGGCCCGTCGTCGCGGATGCTCGGACCAGGTTCGTCAACGACGTGGTGCCGGCCGTGAGCGCGGCGCTGGTCGCCGCCGGTGACGCGACCGCGGATGTGCGTGGAGAGACGAAGCGACGCGGCAAGGCGGCCGCCGCGGCTGTGCGCGGCGACGCTCCGAAGAACTCTCACAAGCTCCGCACGCTGCTCCTGATCGCCGGTCTGGGCGGGGTGATCGCCTGGGTCGCCAAGCGGATGGCCGACCGGCCGGCCACGACACAGTGGCAGTCGTCGTACACCCCGCCGCCCGCGAGCACCGGTGCACACAAGGCACCGGAGCCGGAACCGAAGGCCACCGAGGCAGCGGCCGAGCCCGAAGCCGAAGCGGACGCAGAAGCGGCCGAAGGGGCGGACGCGGAAGAGGCAGCGAAGCCCGTCGAGTAGGGTCGCCCGCATGGCGCAGATGAGCATGAACAAGGTGATCCACGCGGCGTTCCGGCGTGACCTGGCCCGCTTCACGACCGCGCTCGCGGCGTTCAGCGACGGGGACACCCGCCGCGCCGACCAGCTGGCAACCGCATGGGCGAACTTCTACGCACAGCTCGACACCCACCACCACGGCGAGCACGAGACCGCCTGGCCGGCCATGGAGGCGGTCGGCGTCAGTCGAGAGCTGCTTGCCCGGCTCGATGCCGAGCACGACCGGATGGCCGCGGCGCTCGGCGCCGCACAGACGGCGATGACCACGTTGAAGGCGTCGGCGAAGCGCTCGGACGCCGATGCCGCGCACGCGGCGGTCGCGGAGCTTCGGTCGGTCGCCGGCGAGCACATGGATCACGAGGAGGCCGAGCTCGAGCCGGTCTACCTCGCGAAGAAGGACGACCCCGCGATCAAGCAGATGGGTCGCGAGTTCGCCAAGGTCGGCCCGAAGGTCGGAGGCACCTTCTTCGCCTGGCTCACCGACGGCGCAGGGCCCGACGAGCTCGCCTCGATGAAGGCCGAGGTGCCCGCGCCGGTGCTGATGTTGGTTGGCGGCATCTTCGGGCGGGGGTACCGCCGCGACGTCGCCTCGGTGTGGCGCGGCTGATCGGGCTCAGGGGGTGACGACGGAGGCGCGCTCGCGGGACTCGAGTGCACTCCGGACCCGGCGGATCGCGCGCAACTCCGCCCAGAAGGAGAGGAACGGGATCGTCCCGCAGGCCAGGGTCACCACGGTGAACACCACGGTCCAGCGGGCCATCCTGGAGAGCACGAAGGCCACCACCAGGAAGCCCATGTAGATGAAGCCGTGGGCGGTGCCGAGGTAGAGGCCGATCGCGTCGCCGATCTGGTAGCCGGTGCTCCCGACCGGGAAGACGCCGGGCGACATCTTGTGAGCGTTGACCAGGGGAAGGCAGACCAGGATCAGAAGGATGATCGAGATGCCGACCACGGTGGCCAGCACGCGGTACACACTCAGCGCGGTCTTCACGCCTCAGACGCTACCCGGGCCATTTCGTCGCGGCACCACCGCCACCACACGAACACCGCGAACACCCCGAAGAGCCACCACTGCAGGCCGTAGAGGAGGTTGCGTACGGCGGTGAACGACCCCGGCTTCGGGAGCACGGCCGGCGTCAAGGCGGTGAGGCCCGACATGCCCCGACCCGCGTTCCGGGCGATCACGTAGCCGCCGTACAGGTCCTGCTTCACGTGCGAGATGGCGTCCGCGATCCGCAGCTGCGCGAGCACGTCGTCGTGCGGGTGCGGGTCGACCGCGGCCCCCGTCTCGCCCGGCTGCAGCCATCCGGTCACGGTGACCGGGCCACCGACGACCGGCGCCGACGCCGCCGAGGAGAAGCCCCGGACCACAAGGATCGCCGAGGCACCCCGACACGCTCTGGGGCAGACGAGGACCGGCGTCACCACCCAGTACCCGCTCCTCCCGGAGAGGTGCTTGTTCTCGACGAACAGGGTGTCGGCGTTGAGCCAGTGGCCCTCGAGGCGGACCGGTTGCCCGACCGCGTCGGCGGGGAAGGCGGCATCCGGGCCGAGCACCGACTCGAGGGGCTTCGCGGCCGTGTGGGCCTGCTGCTCGGCCCGGTCCTGGCGGTTGGACTGCCAGGCCCCGTACTGCCATCGACCCAGCAACACCGTGGCCAGCACGACCACGATCGCCAGCGCATGCAGCACCAGCATGCGCGGGCTGAACAGGGCACGGACCACAGCGGAGAGCCTATGAGGGACCTCCCGACGCCACGCTGTCAGACCCGTGCCCGGCCAGCACCGGACACGGGCCTGACAGTCGGGTGGAGTCAGCGCTTCAGGGTGAGGGTGAGCAGCTGACGGTTCTTGACGTTGTCGAAGGTCAGGGTTCCGTGGGCTCGTGCGTAGCGTCCGGTGCCGCCCGTCACAGCCAGTACGAAGTGCGCCGTCTGCGGCACGAGGCCGCCGAACTCCACCTTGCCGTGCGCGAGCGTCAACGTGCCGTTGGTCTGGAAGAGATGCCG
>JBOHDW010000357.1:0-5511 GCA_050700795.1 Nocardioidaceae bacterium
GAGTAGCCGGGTCGACGGGGTCTGGCGTTGCTTTCGCGCCGGGTCGACGGGGTCTGGCGTTGCTTTCAAGCCGGGTCGACGGGGTCTTGGAGCAGTCGTGACTCGACGTGTTCGGTCAGCAGCGCCATCACCCGCTCCCTCATCCCCGCCTTGAGCACCGAGTGGTCGAGGCCGGGCAGGTAGTCGATGCGCAACCGCGACCCTCGTTCCATCCGGGCGAGCCGCTTGCGGCCGCCGACCACGACATGCTCGTGGTCGGGGTCTCCCGCGATGATGTAGACATCGGTCCCGTTCCGGACGATCTCCTGCAGCACGTCGGCGGGGCGGCGACTCAGCATCAGCCCGTTGAGGAGTCTCCAGACGGGCTCGGGAAGGTTCCAGCCACGACGCACGATCGACCGTTGCCAATAGCCGGCCTCGAACCAGCGGCTCCAGTCGAAGCCACCTTCGAACCGGAGCACCGGAGAGATCCGGTGCGCGGCGCGCCCTATCGCCCGACCGAACAGTGCGTTCAGGGTGGTTCTGGTCCTCTGCATCGCCCTGCGGCGGCGGTCGACCGGCCGCTCGGCGGTGATGAAGGAGAAGACCGGGTTCAGCACGCAGATTCCGCGCGGGCCCAGCTCGAGGGCGGACTCGAGGGTGAGGTAGGCGCCGGAGCAGATCCCGATGAACACCACGTCGGACGGGTCCTGCGGGGAGATCGCCCGCGCCACGTCGTTGACATCCTCGATGTGTTCGACGAGGGCGACACGGTGCGGCTCGACCCCCGGCCGGACATCGCTGTCACCCGATCCACTGAGGTCGAAGCGGAGCACCCTGGCTCCCTTGGAGGACCACGACCGAGCCAGGTCGACCCACATCCGAGACAGACCCACATGTGGCGTGTGCGCGTCGGGAACGAAGACGATGACCGGACCGGTAGGGGTACCGGCGGGTTCGCTGAGGACACCGAAGAGGTGGCGTGGTCCGAGGTCCACCAGCCGTTCGTGCACGTTCACCCCGGCCTCAGGTGCTGCCGGGACCGTCAGCGCCCTGGTCCCGTCGATCTCGAGCACGCTGAGGTTGGCCTTGACCAGTTGCTGCTGCGCGAACGCACCCTCCAGCCAGCCCACCACGCTGCGCATGGTCTTCCTCGGCTCCATCTGTCGCAACAACAGGTCGTCTTGGTCATCGGCCTCGATGACCGTCGCGGCCGCGTCACCTCGGCCCTCCAGGTCCCGAGCGAACACCCGGCGGCCGGTCCGCTCGACCACCAGGCACTTCGCGGCCGGCAGCCGGTGGAACCTGCGTAGGTCGAGGGTCGACAGCTCCGCGACCGTCTCCTCAGAGAAGTTCATCCCGACCGCGGTGAACGTGGGGACCGCGCCGTCCGCCTCGCCGAACGTCACGCTCTGGCGGGTCCGTTGCTCACGGATGAAGCTGCGGCCCGATCGTGGTGGGTCCCACAGAACCAGAGCGTCGGCTCCGCCCATCGCCTCGGCTTCGTAGGTCGCCAGGATGGCGCCGATCCGCATGCCGAGGAGGGCCACCGGTACGTCGGCGATCGAGCGCGCCAGTTGCACCGCGTTTCGGACGCTTTCGCGCCACGCCGACACCCGGTCCGGGTCCCCACCACTCCCAGCGGAGTCGCCGGTCCCGTCGTAGTCGAACCTCACCACGAGGAAGCCACGAGCCGCGAGCTCGTCGGCGACGTTGCGCAACACGAAGTGCGAGAAGCCCGCTTCGAGTCCCATGGACGGGCAGATCACCAGACTCGCCCGCACGCCTTCGGGCGCCGGCGGGGTGTGCACCCATCCGAACAGCCGGCGTTCGTCGGCGCCGAACCACAACGGCGACGAAACCAAGGTTCCCCCCTCGCTGAAATCTTCGCTTGCCGCCACGATACGGGGAACGGACAAACCGCGCAGAAGGTTCAGCCGATCCGCGGCTCGACCCGCGGGGTCGGGGAGCGGGGTCGAGGGGTGAGTCAGGGCCAGAGTCGGTGTCGAACCGATTCCGGCCAGGCGTCCACGTCGAGCCCATGGGTCGCCAGCAGGGCCAGGGTGATCCGCTCCAGACCGAACCCGATACAGGCCGTGTGCGCCACCGACCCGTCCGACGTCTCGATGGCGAACGGGAGGCCGAAGTGGTCCAGATGATAGTTGGCCGAGGCGATCGCGGTCGGGGCCTCCTCGGAGATCACCGGACAGACGATCTCGAACTTGAGCTCGATGTCTCGCTGGTTGGTCGCCAGCATCTTGCCGGCGCGGCCGAAGAACGGGTCGTTGGCCACCACCTTCTCCACCGGCAGGCCGAGGGAGGCGAGCAGCCCGAGCCCTGTTTCGAGCCAGTCGTCACGGTGGGCCACCGCGGCGTCCGGCGTGCCGGCGTACACGAACTCGTGCTGTCGGAAGCTCTGCATCCGGGTGGGTTCGAGGCTGGGTTCGTGCCGGAAGCAGAAGCCCTGGACCTCGAGCCGGCGCCCCTCGGCCGGGAGACGACCCGACAGGCTGGGGTACAGCGGATGGCAGGCCGCGGAGCACAGTGTCACCTCGGCCGGGCTCAGCGCCTGCGACCAGTCCTCATCGCCGTCGGCCAGCTCCAGCAGCCGGGCGTGCTCACGGTCGCCGCCGGTGAAGACGTCCACCGATCCGATCAGGTCGGGGAAGGAGCGCAGGTAGTCGGTCTTGACGAAGGTCTCGCGGGGCATCAGCGGCGGGAAGTAGAGCAATGGCTCGTACGCGCCGGCTCCGGCAGCCGACGCCATCGCCTCCATCCCCCGCACGATGCGCTCGAAGGTCGCGGACCGTTGGTAGAGACCGTCGACGGTCGTGGCACGCAGGAGTCCCGCGTCCAGCAGGTCCCGTCTGAAACTCTGAACCCGGTCCACGATCAGAAGCCTTCTCGATGAATGAGCAACAGCTGGGAGTTGTTGGCGTTGATCCGGTCGTTGTTGACCATCAGCTGCGCCCCGATGGCGTCTCGCAGCAGCCGTCCCAGCGAGTAGGGGCCACGATTGGTGTAGCCGGCCATGCCACAGATGAGCATGCTGCGCTGGACCACGTCGACCACGAGCGTCGAGGCGGCCACCTTGAGTGAGTTCATCGCGATCGCAAAGCCGATAGAGCCCGTCACGTCGACGTCGTCTCGCGCGGCGGCGTACCGCCCGCGGGTGCCCTCGACCAGCTCCTGGAACTGCTGGAGGAGCGTGGTGAGCTCGGCCAGCCGAAGCGCACTGGGTGGCGGCGCCCCGGGACTCTTGTGGGCCGCGGCCTGCACGTATGCCCGGGCGCGGTCCGCCGCCGCCAACGCGATGCCGTACCAAAGGGCAGACCAGAGGATGTGCGAGACCGGCAGCATCGTTTGGCTGGAGATGTCGCCGAACGCGTCGGGAAGGATCAACGCGGTGTCGCCCTCGGCGGTCAGTAGGTAGCCCAGGCTGCAGGTGCCGCGGAAGCCCAGAGCGTCCCAGCCGGACCGACGTTGCAGGGTGAGGCTGTCGCTCGGGCTGACCACGAGCACCTGGTCGCTCGGCGGGCTGTCGGGGGTACGGCGTGCGGTGACCAGGATCGCGTCGGCGTACTCGCCGTAGGAGATCACCGGTGCCTGCTTGACCAGGGTGAACCGAGACCCGGAGACCACCACCGCGCAGGTGCTGCTGCGCACGTCACCGCCGATGCCCACCTCGCTGGTCGCCGACGCGAGGAGGAGACCGCGTTGGGCCACCGCCCGGGTGAACTCTCTGAGGGTGCCCGTGTGACCATGTGCAACCAGGCAGGCCACCTGGATCTGGTGCATCGCATAGACCATCGCCGCCGACGAGCAGTGCTTGGCCAGCTCGGTGACGGTCCGCGCCACGGTGTCCAACGACTGGCCGAGACCGCCCCGTTCGACGGGGATCAGGGCGCCGAGAAGCCCGGCTTCGCGGAGCGCATCCATCGCCTCGCGCGGGAACCGGGACTCCGCATCGACCTCGGCCGCGGCGGGTGCGGCGGACTCGCGAGCGATCTGCGTGGCCCTAGCGACGATGCCGGCCGCATCCAGGGTTGTCGAGGCTGGCTCGACAGCCGTCATCACTCACCCACCGTCGCGGCCGCACCCATCTCCTCGAGGGCGGACCGGATGGTGCCGATGGACTCGAACGTCGACTTGCGGAGCATGGCGTCGGGAAACTCGATGTCGAAACGGTCCTCCAGAGCCAGCATCACGTTGACGCTGGCATGACTGGTGAGCCCGGCGCGGTAGAGGTCCGAGTCCTTGTCGAGGCCGTCCACGCCGCCCGGCAACCGGCCGAATTCGCGCAGCACCTCGCGGATTGCCTCTTCCAATGTCGTCCTCCCGTTCATCGGTCCTGACCAGACCCGTCACTGGACTCCTCGACCGCAATCACCGTAGCAACGGCGAAGCCGGACTCGTGGCTGAATGACAAAGCGAACGACCCCAGTCCGGCCCGTTCGGCCAGCATCGCGGCCGTTCCCGAGAGCTCGACCGAGCACCAGCCGCCTTCGTGGCGCCGGACCTCGATGTCGCGCCACCCGATCCCCCCGTCGACGGGCCGGAGCACCTTGATCGTCGCCTCCTTCGCGGCGAACCGCGCGGCCAGGCCGGGAGCCACGCTGGGCAGGTCATCGACCGGGAGTCCGACGCACTCCTGCTCGTGATCGGTGAAGACCCGCTCGACATAACGCCTCCCGAGTGTTCGCAGCGACTCCTCGACGGCGTCCACGCGCTGCAGGTCGGTGCCCACACGCAGCCTCGTCGCCATCGCCGTGGGGCCTTCCGCCGCAGCAACACCGCTCTCGACCACGGAGGAAGCATAGATCGCGGGCCAACCCGGTCACCCTGTCGTGGTCCGACCGGCCCCGATCGGCACCGGTCAGCCGAGTGGCAGAAACATCACGCAGAGCCCGACATACCCCTTCGTGGCGTGATCGAAGGCACCCGGGATCGTGCCCACAACGGTGAAGCCCAGGCGCCGCCACAGCTCCAGGGCCGCGAGGTTGGTCTCCACGACCGCGTTGAACTGGATCCCCTGGTAGCCCCTGCGACGGTGCCAGTCCACGACGTACTCGCCCAGGGCCAGCCCGACGCCCCGGCGCCGTACCGCGGGGTCAACCACGAAGCTCGCGGTGCCGATGTGTGAGCCGCGGCCGGGCCGGTTGGGACCCATCGTCGCGGTGCCGAGGATCCGACCGTGCTCCACCGCCACCGCCGCATGGGACGGAGCGGGTTGCAGCCACATCCGCGACGCCTCCTCGCTGGTGAGCCCTGGCGCGTACGCGTAGGTCTCCCCGGCCTCAACGACCTGGTGGAAGAAGGGCCAGATCTCCGGCCAGTCCTCTGGGTTGGCGGTCCGCACCTCCACGTTCCCACCGTATGCCGTCCGACCGGGCTCAGCCCATTCCCACGGCCAGCTTCACCACGAATCCGGCCACGACCAGGAGGAAGAGCAGGCGAACCAGTCGGCTCCCCCGGGCCACCGCCGTCCGGGCCCCGAGGTAGCCGCCCACCAGGTTCCCCGCTCCCATGAGC
>JBOHDW010000358.1:0-3607 GCA_050700795.1 Nocardioidaceae bacterium
TCATGCCGAGGACGAGGGAGTAGACCAGGTTGCCGACCACCACGTTGCGGCCGTGCACAGTGTCGGACTCGGCGAACCAGGCGTTGGTGTGGAGCGGGTGATGGTTCATGGTGATCATGCAGAACAGGTGGTCGTCGTACTCGGTGATCGTCTTGCCCGGCCAGTGCTGGTACGTCGCGCCGACCTCGAACTCCTCGTAGCTGCGTCCGAACTGCATCTGTGGTCTCCGGCCCTCGTCAGGAGCCGCCGCCTCCGGCCTTCCTGCGGTGCACGTGCACACCGCCCTGAGGGCCATGGGTCTCGGGGGGCTTCTCCTTCACGTGGGCGGCCCCGTCGACGCCGGCGTCGGCGCCCTTCTTCTTGCGGTCCAGCGCCGCGCGCATCTTCGCCTTGAGCTCCTCGTTCGGGTCCATCTCGTCGGACATGGGCACTCCTCCACGGGGTCGGCTGTCGTGGCCAGCCTGCCACGGCGACGGGGACGGGGTCGAGCCGGTCACTCCCAGGTGGTCGGTACGCCGTGGCCGGCCGACGTACCGAGGATGCGCTCCTCGCCGCCCGGCCAGGTGCGCAGCACGACGAGGAACTCGTGGTCCGCCCCGGCGGCGCGCCGCCAGGGTTCGAGGAAGAGCCGGGCGAACGGCGAGTCGACGGTCGCGGCGGCTCCGAGCCTCTCGATCGACGCCGTGACGTCGGCCTGCTCCTCCGGGCGCAGGTACTGCCACATCACCGAGTGCCACAGCACCGTCGTCGTACCGCGGGCGAGCGCGATCGACGCGACGTACTCGCCGGCGGCGGCGCGTCGTACCTTCGGCGGGCGGCGGGCGGCCACCGCGAACCCACCGCGCAGCCGCTCCCATCGAGCCCGCTGGTCCGGCCAGACGTACGCCGAAAGCGCGAGCCTTCCGGTCTCGGTGGAGACGTCGATCGGGGCCACGTCGCTGCCTTCGCGGGTGGTGAAGGCCACCGGCCACCGGGCCAGGTCACGTCCGGACCAGGCCGGCTCGAGCCGCACCGGTGAGTGCAGCCGGCCGTATCCGGTCCCGCGCGCGTCGATGTACCCGAACCGGTCCGCGTTGAGGTTGAGCCCACCGCTCGAGCCGATCTCGAAGAGCCGCACCGGCTTCCGCAGGGGCGCGGGAAGCTGCAACACGCCGCCGTACAACGCCGTGGCCCGGCCCACCTCGTTGGTCTGGGGCGGCCGGTCGAGCCACTCGCGAACCGCCTCCGGCTGGGCGGCCAGCAGGTTGCGGAGCTCGCGCCAGGCCCCGTCGGGCTCGAAGCTGCCGCCCACGCTCGGGTAGTACGCCGCGAGGGCCGGCGCCCGACGCGACAGCACCAGGCGGTGCACGCTGCCCATCAGCCGCAACGCCAGCGCCGACGGGCCGGTGTCGTCCTCGTGGCCGGCCAGCACGACCGCCGACACGCCGCCGGACATGAGGTCGTCCGCGATGCGGGAGAGCAGACTGTCGTACATTGGCGAGCCCATCAGCCTGCAGGCGACGGCCTGCATGCGGAACGCCTCGAGCATGTCCATGCGGCACGGTCTCACGGCGGGACGGGGCGGTGAATCGGACGGGGGTGCGCGTGAGTCAGATTGTGATCGGCCCAGCCGGTCTCACGGTGCCTCGCGCGCTGACCGAGGAGCCCATCGACGTGCGGTTCGACGACCACTCCGTCTGGGCGTTCAACCTCCGGCGCGACGGGCGGCAGGGCCCCAACGGCCTGCGGGTGCGCTGGCCGGAGGCGCTGCTCCCCTACCTCGACGGGCGCAGTCGGGTGGCGCTGATCGGCCACACCAGCAAGAGCGTCCTGTTCGAAGCGGAGGTGGCCTTCACCCCCGCGGATCGCCGGGTGGAGGTCACGGACAAGCACGGGCACCTTCTGGCCGTCGACAAGAGCGGCCGGATGCAGCGCGAGTTCGTCGACACCGACGACTCGACCAGAGAGCTGATCGTCACCTACGTGGACCGGGTGCTCCGTGAGCTTCGCGAGGAGGCCGACCTGGACGCCTTCTTGGCCTTCGGCTGTCTGCTCGGGGCGGTGCGCGACGGTCACATGATCGGTCATGACGCGGACGCCGACGTCGGCTACCTGAGCCGCTACTCCGAGCCGCTCGACATCATCACGGAGAACCGGCGGGCGCTGCGGGTCATGCGCAGCCTCGGGCACCAGGTGGTGGCGATGTCCGCCGCGGACTTCAAGATCTGGCTGGCCCTCCCCGACGGCAGACGATGCGGCATCGACGTCTTCGGCGGCTACCACATGGGCGGCGAGTTCTTCCTGCTCCCCACTGTGCACGGCGTCCTCGACCGCTCCGCCCTGTTGCCCGCGGGGAGCGTCGTACTGGAGGGGACGGCGGTGCCGGCCCCGGCGCTCCCGGAGGAGCTGCTTGCGGTGACCTACGGCCCGGGGTGGCGGGTGCCGGACCCCTCGTTCAAGTACGAGCACCCGCGCTGGCTCACCCGGCACATGGACGGCTACTGGCGGGGACTGCGCAACAACCTGCGCGACTGGGACCTCTTCTACCGATCCCCCAACCAGGTGCCCAAGGAGCCGTCGCTGTTCGCCCGATGGACCCAGGAGTACCTCGCCGACGAGCTCGACCTCGTCGACGTGGGGACCGGCACCGGTCGCGACGCCGTCTTCTTCGCCCGCAACCGACACCCGGTCCTCGCCGTCGACTACTCACCGCACGCCCTGAGGCTGGTCCGCCGCAACGCTCGTCGCGCCGGGGTGCCGGTCACCGTGGAAAGGGTGAACCTGATCGACGTACGGTCCACCCTGCCCCTTGCGGCACGACTCGCCCACGATCCCCGTCCGCGTCACGTCTACGCGCGGTTGGTGCTCGACGGTCTGCCGACCGAGGGCCGGCGGGAGTTCTTCCGTTTCGCCTCGATGGTGTCGCGGCACGGTGGCCGGACCATGGTCGAGTTCCGCACGAGACGCCGGGCCGACCCCGACCAGATTGTGCGTGAGGTCGAGGACCGCGGCGGGGTCGTGGAGCATCAGGAGCGCGGGCCGGACCTGGCGCCGTACGCCGACAAGAACCCGGTCGTGTGCCGGCTGGTAGTGAGGTGGGAACGATGAAGCAACTGCTCTCGCGGGTGATGAGCCTTCGCGCGGACGCTCGCCTGGACGCGCTCGAGCGCGAGGTGCAAGAGCTGCGCCAGCTCAGCCGAAGGCTGGCCGACGTGCTCGACGTCGTCGGTGAGCTGCTGGTCCCCGCGCTCGACCGGGACGACGAGCGGATCCGGGCCGCCCTGGCTCGATGGGACCAACACTCCTGACCGTCGACCCGGCTTGAATGTTGTGGAGAACCCCGTCGACCCGGCTCGAATGTTGTGTCGCATGCACAGTTGTGGACCGGTTCGGCTGCCCGCGGCGGTGAACCGGGCCACCGAAGTCCCTGCCCCTTCCTCCTGCTTTGATCCCAACCCCGTGCAGAGGTTTCCTCGCCGGGCCCGGCGGGGGATGAAAAGCAGCAAGGAAGGAACGCGGGCACGCCGCCCAGCCGGGTCGGCGCCGCTCCGCCGGTTCGCGGCCCGCGCCGCCTTCGACCTGCGCAACCGGGGCTGTGCCTGGTTACCCAGGCAACCGGGGTCAACCC
>JBOHDW010000359.1:0-5092 GCA_050700795.1 Nocardioidaceae bacterium
TTCGACCAGTGGAAGGTGTTCTGGTCGTTCAACTCCGCGCGCGGCGCCGATCTCGGGTCGCTCTGGCTGGTCCTCCAGCAGGCGGGCCATGGCGCGTCGGTCTCGACGATCAACCTCGTCTCATGGCTCTTCTTCGGTGCCGTCTGCGCCGGGGTCCTGGCGCTGGGGCTGCTCGCGCGGCGTACCCCCCGGATCCCGCAGCTGGCCTTCCTGATCGTGACCGGCTTCCTGCTGGTCAACAAGGTGTACTCGCCGCAGTACGTCCTGTGGCTGCTGCCGCTCGCCGTACTCGCTCGGCCCCGCTGGCGGGACCTGCTGGTCTGGCAGGCCGGCGAGGTGCTCTACTTCGCGGGGGTCTGGCTCTACCTCGGGGGGTACACCGCGTCGTCGGAGGTCGGCGCGCCCGACCGGGCGTACTGGTTGTTCACGTTCCTGCGTGTCGCGGCCGAGCTGTACCTCGCGGTGATGGTGGTGCGCGACATCGTGCACCCGTGGCACGACCCGGTGCGGGCCAGTGGGCTGGTCGACGACCCGATGGAGCCCGACGACGAGCGGGTCACCGCGTAAGGGTCATGACACGATCGTCTCGTCGAACGTCGTGGCGGTCATCCGCACCCGGACGTCCACCTCTTCGCCGATCTCCGGCACCCGCACACCGCGCGGCAAGAAGAGCATCGACGACTGCATGTGCGGGGGTTCGGCGAACAGCCGGTGCTTGCCGTCGATGAGGTACGGCGAGCGGACGAACCCGGCCGCATCGAGGCCGCCCCGGGCGATCCTCGCGGCGCGATCCCGCCAGGAGGAGCCCGATGACGGTGCCTCGAGCCCGATGCCGTGCGCGGTGCCGCCGGACACCACGAGGATCGTCCCGGCCCGAGGTGCCGTCCGCCCGTGGTAGCCGAACGCGTCACCTCGTTCGACCTGGTGGGAGTCGAGCACGGTCGATCGCACGCGTAGCGCTCCGCGGTCCCCCAGCCAGAGCTCGGTCCCGACGCGCGGCCGTAGCTCGAACTCGGGGTACGACGAGGCCAATCTCGCCAGCAGTGCCGAGGTCAGGTGCGAGACGTAGACCCGCTTCGTCGGGAGCTCGGCGGCCACGATGTCGGTCATCAGCCGTTGCATCTCCGCCGCGGAGCCGGGCGACCGGAGCGGCAGGTGCAGCGCGATGCCGTCCAGGGCGACCCCGTCGAGCTCCTCTGCGGCGCGTCGGAGGTCGTGGGCGGTCAGTCCGTGCCGGCGCATGGATGTCGCCCGCTCGAGCACGATGCGAGGCATGTCATCGCGGCCGGCGAGGGAGCGCAGGTCCTCGAGCCGGCCGACCGTGTGCACGACGTGGTCGCCGAAGACCGCCTTCTCGAACGGGCGCCACGGCGTCAGCACCAGCACCGACCCTTCGAACAGCGAGCCGAGCTCGTGATAGGCACCGACGGCCATCGTGTCGACGCCCAGCCAGTCGGCCTGCGTCGCCAGCCTGGCCAACCCGAAGCCGTAGCCGTTCCCCTTCGCCACCGGGACGATCCCCGGCTGGTCGCCGGCCACCACGCGCAGGTGGTCGCGCCATCTCGCCCCGTCGACGTAGAGCGTGAGTGCCATGTCAGCGCCTACTGAGATACAGGGAGAACGCCTTGTACAGCAGGCGGTTGAGGGGAAGGTCCCACTCGCCGGCGTACTCGACCGCCTCGCCTCCGGTCCCGACCTTGAACTGGATCAGCCCGGCGTGCGGGTCGTCCGGGTCGAGGGTGTCGGTGATCCCGCGCAGGTCGTAGACGTCGCAGCCGGCCGCCAACGCGTCGCGGATCATCCGCCACTGGATCGCGTTCGAGCCGCGGACGTCACGCTTGGTGGTCGAGGACGCGCCGTAGGAGTACCACGTGTGGGCACCGACGCGGACCGCAACCGTCGCCGCGACCAGCTCGCCGTCATGGCGCGCGGCGTACAACCGGATCCGGTCGTCCTCCTCCGCGCCCAGCGCCCGGAACATGGTGTCGAAGTACGCCAGCGGTCGCGGGGTGAAGTGGTCTCGTTCGGCGGTGTGCACGTAGAGATCGTGGAACGCCTTCAGGTCGAGGGGAACCCCACCGTCGCTCGAGCCGGTGACCACGACGCCGGCCTTGTCGGCCCTCTTGATGTTCCGCCGCCACTGCTGGTTCATCGCCGCCAGCACGTCGGCCTCGGTGCGCCCGGCCAGCGGGATCTGGAAGTTGAACCGCGGCTGTCCCGCGGTGAACCCGGCTCCGGCGCCCTGACGAAGCCAGCCCAGCTCGCCGAGCTCGGAGAGGACCAGTGCCCCGTCGGCAGACCTTTCCGTGGGCGCGATGTCATCGAGGCGGAGCACCAGAGGGGCGGCCAGCCCGGCCTTCACGGCGTCGGCCGACCAGCGGCGTACGGCGACCGGTGGCCCCACCCGGACCGCGAAGGCGCCCCCGGCTCGCAGATGGTCGACCATCGGGTCCAGCCAGGACGCCAGGTCGTCGGTGGTCCAGTCGAGGAGTGGCCCCTCGGGTAGGTAGGCGAGGTGTTTGCCCATCCTCGGCAGCTGCCTGAGGAGGACGAGACCGACCCCGACCAGTTCGTCGGCGTCGAACCAGCCGATCGACTGCGACCGCCACTCACTCTTCACCACGCCCCACGCGGGAGTCTGAAGGAAGCTTGCGGAGCGCTGGGCCCGGATGAACCGCAGGTGGTCCTGGGGCGTGATCGCGCGAACCGCCAGCGACTGGGTCACCCGCCGACTCTAACGGTCCGCGACGTCACAGTCGGTCGCGCAGCCAGGCGATGTCAGCGATGTGCTCCGCAGCCCCACCGGGGGTCTCGCAGACGACCGGTGCGCCCGCTTCTCGGACGACGGTCGCCAGCAGATCGGGGTCGATCCGGCCGTGCCCGAGGTTCGCGTGTCGATCGGCCCCGGAGTCGAACTCGTCGCGGCTGTCGTTGCAGTGCACCAGGTCGATGCGGCCGGTGATCTTGCGGACGGCATCGACGACGTCCTCCAGCGGGTTACCCCCTGCGTGGGCGTGGCAGGTGTCCAGGCAGAAGCCCACCTGCTCGAACCCCTCCGCGGTCGAGATCGCCTCCCAGACCCTCGCGATGCGGTCGAGGGATCGGGCCATCGCGTTGGCGCCGCCGGCAGTGTTCTCGATCAGCACCGGGACCTTCAGGTCGGTGGCGTCGACGGCCTTGCGCCAGTTGTCGAACCCGCGATCGAGCTCCTTAGGGTCGTCGCCGTTGTCGATGTGGCCGCCGTGCACGATGAGCCCCTTCGCGCCGACGGCAGCCGCCGCGTCGACGTGCTGCTGGAGGAGCTTGCGGCTGGGGATCCGGATCCGGTTGTTCAGGGTCGCGACATTGATCAGGTAGGGCGCATGCACGTAGAGGTCGACCCCCGCGGCGGCCGCATCCGCGCGCAGTGCCTCGGCGCCACCGGCATAGCGGAGCTCCGGCCCCTTGTAGCCCTGGGGGTTGCCGAGGAAGAACTGCACCAGGGGCGCCGCGCGGTCGGTCGCCTCCCGGAGCGGGTCGACCTGGTCGACATGGGCGCCGATCCGGATGGCGGGCTGGCTCATCCCCCCAGAGTACGGCGCTGAACCGACGGCTTCCCGCGCGTCCGGGGGCCGCGCGCGAGGTGCCTGCAAGACGGGTCCGCGGCGGGTCTACGGCCTGGGGACGACGATTTCTCCCAGGCCCGGAGCCGCTGGTAACCTTCGGTGTTCGCACCCGGCTCCCGACGAGGCGGCGTACGACGAAACGCATAGCCCTCCTGCCACGGAGACGCCGTGGCCGCCTGAGTCCGAAGGAGGTGGAGACCGCTTTGCGTGCCTATGAAGTGATGGTCATCCTCGACCCGAATCTCGAAGAGCGCACGGTTGCGCCGTCTCTCGACACCTACCTCAACGTCGTTCGGCAAGACGGTGGCACGGTCGAGAAGGTCGACGTGTGGGGAAAGCGTCGGCTGGCCTACGAGATCGACAAGAGCGCTGAGGGCATCTACGCCGTCATCGAGCTGCAGGCGGAGCCCGCCACGGTGAAGGAGCTGGACCGCCAGCTCTCGCTGAATGAGTCGGTGCTTCGCACTAAGGTCATCCGTCCCGACGTTCGCTGACCGAGCACCGGGATCCCGCCCGTGATTCCGAACCAGATTTCGAGCCAGGAGGCCTGACATGGCAGGCGACACCCCGATCACCGTGGTCGGCAACCTCACCGCCGACCCCGAGCTGCGCTTCACCCCGTCCGGTGCCGCGGTGGCCAACTTCACAGTTGCCTCCACCCCTCGCACCTTCGACCGGCAGACCAACGAGTGGAAGGACGGCGAGGCGCTGTTCTTGAACTGCTCGGTGTGGCGACAGGCGGCGGAGAACGCCGCCGAGTCGCTGACCCGCGGCATGCGGGTGATCGTGTCGGGTCGGCTGAAGGCGCGCTCCTACGAGACCCGTGAGGGCGAGAAGCGCACGGTCTTCGAGATCGACGTGGACGAGGTCGGGCCCAGCCTGAAGTACGCCACCGCGAAGGTCACCAAGACCACCCGGTCCGGCGGCCAGGGTGGCAGCCCGGCCGGCGACGACCCGTGGGCCGGCCAGCAGTCGGGCGGAAACGCCAACCGAGGCACCTGGGCCGGCAACCAGGGGAGCCAAGGGGCGAGCCAGGCGGGTGACCAGGGCAGCGCGGCCGGCGGTCAGGGCGGTCAGGGTGGCGACCCGTGGGCCGCCGGAGCCTCCGGTGGTTCGTCCGAGGAGCCCCCGTTCTGATCGACCCGTTCAACCATCCAACCGAGTCCATTCCGGCGCGAGCCGGGCTCTGCGAAAGGGAGCACCACAATGGCCAAGCCAGTACTCCGTAAGCCGAAGAAGAAGGTCTGTCAGTTCTGCAAGGACAAGACGACCTACATCGACTACAAGGACACCGGCCTGCTGCGCAAGTACATCTCCGACCGCGGCAAGATCCGGGCCCGTCGGGTGACCGGCAACTGCAGCCAGCACCAGCGCGACGTCGCCATCGCGGTGAAGAACGCGCGCGAGGTGGCTCTGCTGCCCTACACCTCCACCGCACGCTGATCAGCCACGAACAGGCCAGGAGCGATTGATCATGAAGCTCATCC
>JBOHDW010000360.1:0-1723 GCA_050700795.1 Nocardioidaceae bacterium
CACCAACGCATCGAGCATCGCCCCTGACCCCGGTAGGCAGTTCCGCCCACCGACCCAGTGCCGTCCTGAGGATGGATGCGGGGCAGTTCGGCCCCTGACATGGCTGGCCCACGTTGTCCGGTTGTTCCGGGAGCGGAAGCTCACTGAGGCGCTTTCGAACCGGCTACGACGTTGCCGGTTCGCTTGGACTCGTCGGCGTAGACGTGTCGGTCCGTCACGCCGCTGCCTCAGACACGCCGCCCATCGTCTCGCGGGGGCCGAGTCGGGGTCCGTCAGAGGTTCCTTCCGTCCGTGCGCTGTCGCCCGTGTCCATGGTCGTCCGGAGTTCCGTGTTCGCAGGGGCTTCGTTCGTCCGTGGCATCCACAGCGTCCGGCTGTTTCGGTCCAAAGGTCACGGAAAGGTAACTGAGACCATAACTGAGACCAAAGCCGAGTGAATCTTGATGCCGAACAGCATGCGGGAGGACAAAGTTGCTGCAGCACAACGCCTTTCCATGTGGGCACGGCTGGGATCGAACCAGCGACCATCCGCTTGTAAGGCGGGTGCTCTCCCGCTGAGCTACGCGCCCCGAGCCTGACGAGGGTACCGGCCCGTACGGTGATCCGGTGCGCGAGCTGAGGCTGCCGGACGGGACGCCGGTACGGGTCCGGCCGATGGTGCACGGCGACCGGTTGTGGCTCGCCGAGGCGGTCGAGCGGCTGACCCCGGAGAGCCGCTACCTGCGCTTCCTGTCGCCGCTGCGCACCCTCGACGAGACGATGCTCGTGCGCCTCGTCGACTCGGTCGACGGTGTGAACCACGTCGCGGTCGTCGCGACGCTCTCGCCCGGCGAGCCCGAGGCCCAGCGAGGCTCGGTCGCGCGATACATCCGGCTGCCGATGGAGCCGCAGGTCGCCGAGCTGGCGATCACGGTGACCGACGCGCTGCAGGGCCGGGGTCTCGGCTCGCTCGTCGGCCGGTGGCTCGCCGACCATGCCCTCGGCAACGACATCACCACGTTCGCGGCGACCATCGCCTCCGACAACACCGGCAGCATCAAGATCATGACGAGGCTCGGCGAGATCGTCCGCAAGGAGCATCCGTCGCCCGGCGTGCTCGAGCTGCGCGTCCTCCTCGCAGATGGGTCGCCACGCGAGCGTTGCTTCTAGCACACGGGTCGCAACGCCAGCGTTGCTTCTAGCGCACGGGTCGCAACGCGAGCGTTGCTTCTAGGCTCGGGTCCGTGACGACGGTCGGCGACGTGGTGGCGCAGCTCGAGCGCTGGTACGACCCGGCCTGGGCGGAACCGTGGGACACCGTCGGACTGTTCTCCGGTGACCCCGGGCGAACCGTGGGCGCCGTGCACGTGGCCGTCGACCCGACCGAGCCGGTGGCGCTCGAGGCGGCGGCGCACGGTGCCGGCCTGCTCGTGACGCATCATCCGCTGTTCCTCGGCGGTGCCACCTCCGTGGCCCGGACCGGCCCGAAGGGGCGGACGCTGGCGCTCCTCGATGCGCTGTACGTCGCGCACACCAACGCCGACGTCGCCGACCCCGGCGTGTCCGACGCGCTGGCGGCGGCGCTCGGCGTCACCGGACTCGTCCCCCTCCAGCCGCAGGACGATCCGCTCGACCGCCGGGCGGCGAGGCCGTCGACGAGGGGTCTCGGCCGCATCGGCACGCTACCGGAAAGCCTTGCGCTGCAGGACTTTTGCGGATATGTCGCCGACCGGTTGCCCCGCAC
>JBOHDW010000361.1:0-2175 GCA_050700795.1 Nocardioidaceae bacterium
GTGACGAGGGGCTGGGGCTCGGCGACGGCACCGGCGTACTGCAGGACCTCGCCGAGCTGGACGACCTCGCCGAGCAGCTCTCCCAGTCGTACGCCGGCGCCGAGCTCGGTGACCTCGACCTCGACAAGCTGGCCCGTCAACTCGGCGATGAGGCCTCGGTCGACGGGCGGACCCTCGCCGAGCTCGAACGTGCGCTGCGCGACAGTGGTTTCTTACGGAAGGGGAGCGACGGGGCGCTCCGGCTGTCGCCGAACGCCATGCGCCGCCTCGGCAAGGCCCTGCTCAGGGATGTGGCGACCCGGATGTCGGCGCGGCCCGGGGCCCGGGAACAGCGCCAGCCCGGCAGAGCCGGCGAGCGTTCCGGCGCGACTCGCGAGTGGGCGTTCGGGGACACAGAGCCCTGGGACGTGACCCGGACTGTCACGAACGCGGTCCTCCGGACAGCCATCGAGGGCGGCGACCCGTCTCACGGCGTGCGTCTCGCCCTCGGTGACGTCGAGGTTCAGGAGACCGATGCGCGCACCCAAGCCGCGGTCGCCCTGCTCGTCGACACCTCCTTCTCCATGGCGATGGACGGCCGGTGGGTTCCGATGAAGCGGACCGCCCTGGCCCTGCACACCCTGGTGCGGACCCGGTTCAGGGGGGACCGGCTCCAGCTCATCGGCTTCGGGCCAACGGCCGAGGTGATGGAGATCGAGGAGCTCACCGGCCTGGACGCGCAGTGGGACAAGGGCACGAACCTGCACCACGCCCTGCTGCTGGCGAACCGGCACTTCCGCAAGCACCCGACTCTCCAACCGGTTCTGCTCGTGGTCACCGACGGCGAGCCGACCTCCCATCTCGAGCCCGACGGCGAGGTGTACTTCTCCTACCCGCCACACCCGTTGACGATCGCCTACAGCGTTCGCGAGCTCGACACCTCGGCTCGCCTCGGCGCCCAGACCACCTTCTTCCGGCTCGGTGACGATCCCGGCCTGGCGCGCTTCGTCGACCAGATGGCCCGCCGCGTCGACGGCCGCGTGGTTGCACCGGAGCTGGAGAACCTCGGAGTCGCCGTCGTCGAGAGCTACCTGGGCTCGCGCGGTGGACCATCGCTCGGCTACCGCGGCTGGGCCGGGGACCGCGGTTGGTGGGTCGGCTGAGCCGATGAGGATCGCCGTACTCGACGACTACCAGGGCGTCGCGCTCGCCATGGCCGACTGGTCTCGGGTGCTCGCGCGTGCCGACGTCGACGTCTTCCGCGACCACGTCGCAGACCCTGCCGCGTTGACGACCCGCCTAGCGCCGTACGACGGGGTGGTGCTGATGCGCGAGCGCACCGCGCTTCCCGCGTCGGTGATCGAGGCGCTGCCGAACCTCAAGCTGGTGGTAACCACGGGGCGACGCAATCCCGCCATCGACCTCGAGGCGCTCAGCGGCCGCGGCGTCGTGGTCTGCAACACCGAGAGTCCGGCCAACTCCACGAGCGAGCTGACCTGGGCGCTGATCCTGGGACTCTCGCGTCATCTGGTCGAGGAGGTGACCAGCGTCCGCGAGGGCGGCTGGCAGACCACCCTCGGTTCCGATCTCGCGGGGCGGACCCTTGGCATCGTCGGGCTCGGCCGCATCGGTGCGCAGGTGGCGACGGTCGGACGCGCGTTCGGCATGACCGTGCTGGCCTGGAGCCGGAGCCTCACACCGGAGCGGGCCGCGCAGGTCGGCGCCACGGCGGTCTCCCTCGATGACGTGCTGTCCGGCTCCGACATCGTGACGGTCCACGTCGTCCTCAGTGATTCAACGCGCGGCCTCCTGGGCCAGCGGGAGCTCGCGCTGATGAGGCCCGGAGCCCTGCTGGTGAACACGTCGCGCGGGCCGATCGTCGACACGGTGGCGTTGGTGCGGGGGCTCGATACCGGTCGGCTCGGCGGCGCCGCGCTGGACGTCTTCGAAGAGGAGCCGCTGCCTCCGGACCACCCGTTGCGTACCGCTCCTCGGGCCCTGATCACCCCGCACATCGGCTATGTCACGGAGGGGGTGTACCGGGTGTTCTTCGAACAGGCCGTGGAGGACATCGAGGCCTTCCTCGACGGCGCCCCGATCCGCACCGTCGACCCGGCTTGAAAGCTGGGCCTCGCTCGCCGTTAGTCCGCTCAGCCGAGCTGTGGAACGGTACGGCTGCCCGCGACCAGGTTTGCC
>JBOHDW010000362.1:0-9793 GCA_050700795.1 Nocardioidaceae bacterium
GACATCGCCTGGGTCGCCGGCGAGCGGTCAACCTCGACGTCGAGGCGGGCCGACAGCGCGTTGACGACCGACAGGCCGACACCGTGAAGGCCCCCGGTCGCGACATAGGAGCCGCCGCCGAACTTGCCGCCGGCGTGCAGCTTGGTCAAGACCACCTCGACCCCGGACAGGCCGGTCTTGGGCTCCTTGTCGACGGGGATGCCTCGCCCATCGTCCCTGACCTCCGCCGAGCCGTCCGGGTGCAGCGTCACGTCGATGTGGGTGCAGGCCCCGGCCAGCGCCTCGTCCACAGAGTTGTCGATGATCTCCCAGACGCAGTGCATGAGCCCCCGCGTGTCGGTGGAGCCGACGTACATGCCGGGGCGCTTGCGCACGGCCTCCAGCCCCTCCAGGACGAGCAGGTGCCGTGCGTCGTACGCGCTGTCGGTGGGGGTGGCTCCGGCGGTGCGGGGCGGCACGCTGCTCCTCTCGGGGGGTGGGCTGGGTCGCCCCAAATCTACCCGCGACGCGCCCGGGCCCCGGATTCGCCACGCCTACCGCATTTGCCCGTGCCACCGGGAAGCAAAGGGCATGATTGGATGTTGTACGGAGCAGACGAAGTGGGAGGGTTGAAGGGCCCGCTACGTTGGGTAGGACACGACGGAGAGAAAGAGGGACCAGTGACCACTGCACTAGCCCCGAGCACGCCGTTGACGGCGTCGGACCGCTGTGACCGATGCGGCGCGCAGGCGTACCTGCGCGTGGAGCTCGCCGGCGGCGGCGAGCTGATGTTCTGCGCCCACCACGCCCGGGAGCACGAGGAGAAGCTTCGCGCGGTCGCGGTGGCCTTCCATGACGAGACCGAGAAGCTCGACAGCCCTTCCCATACGACCGGCGTCCCCGAAGGCGAGAGCTGACCGGGACCGACCTGCTCGCGGGAGCGGTCATCCTGATCGGTCTGGTCGGGATCGTGGTTCCCGTCCTACCCGGCTCGCTACTGATCCTCGTCGCGGTGCTCGGGTGGGCGGCCGAGGAGGGCAGCCGTACCGCGTGGGCGGCGGCCGCCATCGCTGCGGCCATCCTCGTCGCCGGGGGCGTGGTCAAGTACGTCGTCCCGGGCCGCCGGCTGACGACCGCTGGAGTGCCGAGAAGGTCGGTGGCCTTCGGCGGGCTCCTCGGCATCGTAGGCTTCTTCGTGGTCCCCGTCCTCGGGCTGTTCGCCGGCTTCGTTCTCGGGGTCTACCTCTCCGAGACCCAACGAGTCGGGCGGGCTCGCGCATGGCCGTCGACCCGGGCGACGTTGGCCGCGGCGGGGTTGTCGATCCTGATCGAACTCGTGGCCGGGTTGCTGGCGTCCGCCACCTGGCTCGTCGCCGTCCTGGACTGAGCCGCCCTAGGCGTACGGCCTCGCCCGCAATGCCAGCTGAAGTCCCAGGGCCCTTCTGGTCCCGGTGGGGTCACCACCGAGCAGCGCGAACGCGTGGTCGAGCCGACCGTAGAGTGCCTGTCGAGTGAGGTGCAACGCCGCGGCGGTCCGGGACTTGTTGCACCCGCAGTCCAGGTAGGTTCCCAGCGTCTCGAGCAGGATCTCCCGCCGGCCGTCCGACAAGAGGTCGAACATGGCCAGTTCCTGTCGAGCCAGCGCCGCCATCGTCGTTCGGGCATCGCCACCCCGTAGCAGTGCCTCGATGACCTGGTCATGGGTGTCGATCACCAGGCCTCGGCGGGCCGCCGACGTCATGGCGCGGGACCGGGCGACCTCGATAGCGGCACCGAGCGTGTCCGGAGCCGCCGGTAGGCACGGGACTGCGGGGCCGACCACCGCGACGACGTCGACCCGATGCTCGGCCCACCGGCCGAGCTCGACGAGCAGCCGTCGTCTGACCTCTGGGCCGGACGCTCCCTCCGGGATCGAGATGAGCGCGTGCATCTCCGTGGTCGAGGGCGTGTCGATGGCCGTCCGGCCGAAGTGACGCAGCAGGGTGTCCAACCGGGACAGGCCGGCCGCATGCTGCCCGCTGGTGGCCACCACGCCCACCACGGGGTCGCGTACCGCGAAGCCGATGGCCGCCCCGAGGCGCTCGACATGACTGCGGGCCGCACCCCCTGCGGCACAGATCCGGACCAGATCGCTCGCCGCCAGGTCCCGCGGAGCCGGGGGGCTCGAGCGGAGCATCGCCAGACTCAGCGACTCGGCGGCGGTGGTGGCCGCCAGCTCCAGCCTGTCCATGTCGGTGGGGGTTGGGGAGTGCAGCGCCAAGGTGCCGGCCAGCACTCCCCGCACCGTCACCCGACACGTGATCGTGCCTCCCTCCGACCCGGAGGGTTGCTCCGCGACCGCAGGTGCCCCCCGGGGATCGGCCTCCGCCAACAGCTTGCCGAGACCGTCCACCAGGGACGCACTCACCTGGACGCGGTCGGCCAGCATCTGAACAACCTCCTGAACGCCGGCGCCGCCCGCAACCAGACCCGACAATGCGTGCGTGAGCTCGGCGGAGTACCGAAGGTTGGTCACCGACTCGTTCACGAGCTCTCCGTTGACCGCCTCGGCGACCTCCACGAACGGCACCACCTTGCGCAGCTCGACGAGGGCGAAGTTCTGCGCCAGGGCCTCTTCGACCACGGCGGGCGGAAGCTGACCCAGCTCCACGGGTGTCTCGATGGCGACTCCGGTGACGCCCCGCTCGGCGAGCTCGCGGATGTAGCGTCGCTGCACCTGCGTCGGGCTCTCCGCGAGCATCGTCCCCCCGGTCAGGAGCAGCTCCCCGCCGCGAAGCAGCGCGGCGATGTCGAGCACCTCGCTCGAGTGGACCCATCGCACCAGTTGGTCCAGGGTCGACTCGCCCGCCACGACCAAGGGGTGGGCAGGCTGAAGGCTCGGGTGGTCGAGGACACGTCGCAAGGAAACAGCCATGACACTTCGTCAGGAAACTCTAGCGGACCCTTGACGTTATGACCATTGTCTCGGGTACCAGCGCCCACCACGATGGAGCGATCGACCAGTCCCACTGGTGTCCACCGGAGGCGTCCATGTCCAGCCACACTCCCTACGTCGGCATTCCCGAGCTCGAGCAGAAGCTCCAGCCGATCCCTGAGGGGTCGCGCACCACGAACGTCTCGGGCCAGTTCTGGATCTGGTGTGGTGCCAACATCGCCCCGATCAACTGGGTCCTCGGCGCCCTGGGAGTCGACCTGGGCCTCGGGTTGTGGGACACGGTGGCAGTCCTGGTCGTCGGGAACCTCATCGGGATGGCCGCCTTCGGCTTCTTCGTATTGCTGGGTCAGCGCACCGGGGCAACCGGGGTGGTGCTCTCCCGAATGCCCTTCGGCAGGGTCGGCAGCTACCTGCCCGCGGTGATCCACACCCTGGTTCCGATGATCTGGTGTGCCCTGAACACGTGGATCGTTCTCGACCTGGTGATGGCGCTGCTGGGCAAGATCGGCCTCGTCGACCCGGCGGTGCAGCACAACGGCCTTCGCATCGTCATCGCCGCACTTCTGATGGCCGCCCAGGTGGCCATCACCTGGTTCGGGTACCGAGCGATCGCTGCGTTCGAGCGTTGGACGGTCCCGGTGACCATCGCGATCCTGGTGGCCATGTCGATAGCCGCCTGGTTCTTCCTCGACATCGACTGGGGCTACAGCGGTCCTTCCGGACACGTGCTCACCGGTAGCGCGAAGTGGGCCGCCATGACCGGGGTGATGACCGCCATCGGCATCGGTTGGGGAATCACCTGGTTCATCTACGCCTGTGACTACTCGCGCTTCGTCAGCACGAAGGTGCCGGCGCGCAAGCTGTACCTCGCGAGCACGCTGGGCCAGTTCATCCCAGTGGTGTGGCTCGGTCTCCTCGGGGCGACGTTGGCGACCAAGAGCGTGACGGTCGACCCCGGGAAGCTGGTGGTCGACAACTTCGGTGCCTTCGCGATCCCGGTCCTGCTTCTGGTGATCCACGGCCCGATCGCGACCAACATCCTCAACATCTACACCTGCACGGTCTCGACCCAGGCCCTTGACCTCAACCTGCCGCGCCGGGCGTTCTCGGTCGTCGTCGGCGTGGTGTCGATGGTCGTGGTGGTCTTCTTCATCTACCGCAGTGACCTCGCGGGCACCCTCGACTCGGTGCTGTCCGGGATCGTGGCGTGGGTCGCCACCTGGGGCGGCATCATGATCGTCCACTACTACTGGCTGATGCGCGGTCGCGAGGTCCCGGTCTCGAAGCTCTTCGCCCCCGTCTCGAGCCGGGCTCTGCCGGGCGTCAACTGGGCCGGAATCGTCGCGTTCGTCGGCGGGATCGTGATGACCTGGTTGTTCATGTACGGGTTGGTCCCGGCTCTCCAGGGTCCGATCGCCAAGGCGATGGGCGGCGTCGACCTCTCCTGGCTCGCTGGGGCGGTCACCGCGGGCGTGCTGTACGCGGGCCTCGGTCCGATCGCCGAGCGCAAGTTCCTCGACCAGTCCGCACGAGCCTCCGAACCCACGGTCGAGGGAGCCACCGCATGACGCTCCGGTGGCCCGGTGCGGCCACCGCCGCGGCGGCGTTCACGTTCGATGTGGACGCCGAGTCGGGGGTCCTGGCTCAACGCGCCGACGACTCGGCGCGCATGTCGCTGATGAGCCACCAGTCGTACGGCCCTCTTGTCGGAGTGCCGCGGATCCTGCGGGTGCTCGAGCGCCAGGAGATCAAGGCGACGTTCTTCGTTCCAGGCTTCACTGCGGAGACCTACCCCGACACGATCCGGCGGATCGTCGATGAGGGGCACGAGATCGGCCACCACGGCTACCTGCATGAGCAGATGCAAGGGATCTCGCCCGAGACCGAGGCCGGCTACCTGGATCGTGGCCTGGAGGCGCTGGACCGGTTGAAGATCCGACCGGTCGGGTACCGGGCGCCCTGGTGGGAGATGAACTGGCATACTCCCGACCTGTTGATCGACCGGGGCTTCCGCTACGACTCGAGCCTGATGAACGCGGACCAGCCCTATCGGCTGCAAGGCGATGCGTCGTCCGGAGACATCGTCGAGATCCCCGTGGACTGGGCACTCGACGACTGGGAGCAGTACGCCTTCTACCCCGGCTTCACCGGGAGTGGGGTGATCGAGAGCCCACGCAAGGTGCGGGAGATGTGGCAGCTCGAGGCCGAGGCTCAGCACGCCGAGGGAGGCTGCTTCGTCCTCACCAACCACCCGTTCATCTCCGGTCGGCCCTCACGTGCGCACGCGTTGGAGCAGCTGATCGAAGAGGTGAGGTCCCTGGCTGACATCTGGGTGGCCACCTTGTCCGAGATCGCCGAGCACACCCGTGAGACGGTCACCGAGGTGCGCAAGCTGGAGCGGCTCCGTGCACCCAGAGCTCAGGGCTGAGCCGGAACCTCGCGGTGGCCCCCCAGCCGCCTGGTGACCTCCTGAGCGGCATCGCGGACGGCCTGGACCAATGGCTCCAGCTGCTGACGTGAGACCCGGAAGTACGGGGCGGATGCCAGCACCGCCGCCGTGACGTGTCCACGGTGGTCGTAGACCGGAGCGGAGATCCCGACCTCCTCGATCGAGGTCTCGCCGTAGTTCAGCGTGAACCCGCTCCGCTTGGCCTCGCCGAGGCGCTCGACGTACGCATCGATGCTCGCCGCGTCCAGCTGGGGGCCGCCCACCTGACCAGAGCTCAGCAGCTCGCGGACGTGCGCGCTCTGCATCTCGGCGAGGAACACCGAGACCGAGGAGTCGGAGGTGGTCCGATACCGCGTCCCCAGTGGGGTGGTGTGCTTGACCTGGTGGGTGCTGGGGACCTGTTCCACACAGACCGCGGCCGTGTCGTCCCACACCATGAGAGCGGCCGTCTCGCCGGTCCGTTGGGTGAGCTCCTGCAGGACCGGGTAGGCGATCCGACGCACGTCGAGTTCGGCGAGCATCGGGCCGGCCAGGGCGATCACCCCGAGGCCGAGCCGGAAGCGTCGGGTGACGGTGTCCCGCTCGACCAGGCCCAGCTCCTGGAGGGTGGCCAGGACGCGCGACACGGTGCTCTTATGCAGCCCCACGAGGGCGGCGATCTCGGTGACCCCGAGCTCCGGAGCGCTCTCACCGAATGTCTTGAGCACCGAGATGCCGCTGCGCAGTGCCGACATCCCACGGCCCTCGGCCGGGGGGGCACCACCCTCGGCCGGGGGGGCACCAGGGGCCGGGGCCGCGGGATCGGGGCGACTCTGCCGGTCCACTCGTCTCAGCCGCCCAGGATGTTGCTCTCGGGGCCGAACGGGAACGTGGTGATGTCCTCGGCACCGTCCTCGGTGACGACCAGGATGTCGTGCTCGCGGTAGCCCCCCGCACCGGGCTCACCCTCCGGAACCATGATCATCGGCTCCATCGACACGACCATGTTGGGCTCCAGCACCGTCTCGATGTCCTCGCGGAGCTCCAAACCCGCCTCCCGGCCGTAGTAGTGCGAGAGAACCCCGAACGAGTGACCGTAGCCGAAGGTGCGGTTGGCGAGCAGCCCATGGCCGATGAAGATCTCGTTGAGTCTGTTGGCGATCTCCGCGCAGGAGATCCCGGGCTTGATCAGCTCCAGTCCGGCCCGGTGGACCTCGACGTTGATCTCCCACAGCTCGAGCGAACGCGCATCGGGTTCGCCGTAGAACATCGTCCGCTCCAACGCGGTGTAGTAGCCGGAGGTCATCGGGAAGCAGTTCAGGCTCAGGATGTCGCCGCGACGTACTCGCCGCGTGGTTGGCCAGTTGTGCGCGCCATCGGTGTTGATCCCCGACTGGAACCACACCCAGGTGTCTCGAATCTCGCTGTCGGGGAAGGTCCGGGCAATCTCTCGCACCATCGCGTCGGTGCCGGCGAGCGCCACTTCGTACTCGGCCACGCCGTCCCGCACGGCGTCACGCACTGCCTCACCGCCAAGGTCGCCGATCCGCGCACCGTGCTTGATGACCTCGATCTCCTCGTCGGACTTGATCATCCTCTGACGCATGGTCGACTTCGAGATGTCGACCAGCTCCGACCCCTCGAAGGCCGCCTGGAACTTGTTCCGCAGCTCGAGGGGAAGGCTGTCGTCCTCGACACCGATCCGCCGTGGCGCGACGCCTCGCTTCGCCAGGGTCTCGCGGATCACCCAGATGTAATTGTCGCGATGCCAGTCCGTGTAGACGACGTTGTCGCCGTAGCTTCGGCGCCACGGCATGCCCGCATCGATGTTCGCCGACACAGTAGTGTCGTCGGACTCGGTGACGATCAGCGCATAGGGGCGCCCGAACGACGTGAACAGGAAGTCCGAGTAGTACTTGATGTTCTGGTAGGACGTCAGCAGGGCGACGTCGACCTCCGCTTCGGCCATGACCTTGCGAAGCAGGGTGAGCCGTCGCTCCATCTCCGCGGCCGAGAACGTCTGGCCGCCCTTCTCTCCGTTCGGGATGCGCTTCAGATGTTCGAGGTCGGTGATGGGCACTGCAGACTCCTTGTGGTCGCGGAGGCGGGTCAAGACAGTTGTTGTCATATACCCAACCGTGTTGCACAGTATGGGGTTCCTGTCGGCACTGTCAAGGCCGTGGACGCCAGATAGGCGCCGAAAACGGTATCCCAGGAGTTGTCAGAAGCGCATGGTACTTGCGTCATCCGCAACTCCGTTGTCACCCGTGCCCTCCTCACGCGTGATCACGTGCATGATCGCGTTGATCTGCGCGAGATGCGTGAACGCCTGCGGGAAGTTGCCGAGGTGCCGACCGGAGCGCGGGTCGATCTCCTCGGCGTACAGCTCGAGGGGGCCGGCGAGCGCGAGCAGCTTCGCGCACAGCTCATGCGCGCGCGCGACCTCTCCGATCTCGCACAGCGCGGAGACCAGCCAGAACGAGCAGATCGTGAATGTCCCCTCCTCACCGGAGAAGCCGTCGTCGGTCTCTTCGACGCGGTAGCGCAGCACCAGGCCGTCGACCGTCAGCTCGTCGGCGATCGCGAGCACGGTGGCCCGCACCCTCGGGTCGTCGGGCGGCAGGAACCGGACGAGGGGCGTCAACAGCAGCGAGGCGTCCAGGGCCTTGGAGCCGTAGGCCTGGGTGAACACGCCACGGTCGTCGACGCCGTTGGTGAGGATGTCCTCCTTGATGTCCTCGGCCGCCAGCCGCCAGTGCTCGGCTTCGGCGTCCTGGCCCATGAGGGTGGCCAGCCTGGCTCCACGGTCGACGGCCACCCAGCACATGATCTTCGACGAGGTGAAGTGCTGCGGCTCGCCGCGCACCTCCCAGATGCCCGCGTCGGGCTCGGCCCAATGCTTGAGCGCGGCATCCACCTGCCTGGCCAGGATCGGCCAGATCCGCCCGTCGAGGTGATCGGCGCTTCGCGAGTGCAGGTAGACCGAGTCGAGCAACGCACCCCACACATCGTGCTGTCGCTGCGCATGCGCGGCGTTGCCGATCCTGACCGGCCGGGAGCCCTGGTACCCCGGCAGATGGTCGAGCGTGTGCTCCTCCAGGTCGCGTTCGCCGCCGACGCCGTACATGATCTGCAGGTCATCGTCGCGTTCGGCGAGATCGGCGATGAACGAGAAGAAGTCGACCGCCTCCCAGTCGAAGCCGAGGGAGTACATCCCCCACAGGGCGAAGGTCGCGTCGCGGATCCAGCTGAACCGGTAGTCGTAGTTGCGCGAGCCGCCGGGCGTCTCCGGCAGCGAGGTGGTCGCCGCGGCCGCGATCGCACCGGTCGGGGCGTAGGTCAGCCCCTTGAGCGTCAGGGCGCTGCGCTGCAGGTAGGTGCGCCACGGATGGTCGGGGAACCGGCCCCGAGCCAGCCAGTGCTGCCAGTGGTGCGCCGTCCACACGAGTCGCCGGTAGGCGTCGCCGTAGGTGAGCGGCGGGTCGGTCTGCGTGCCCCAAGACAGCGCCAAGAACCGGACGTCGCCCTCCTTCAGGAGGGTGCGGGCGGTCGCCTGCGCACCCTCGAAGCCCAGCCTCATGTCGGTGCTGAGGGTGAGGGTCACCTCTCCCGCGGCGTCCACGGTCCGGCCCTGGTGGTAGCCATGCTCGGTGTAGTCCCAGCGTGCCGGCTCACGCCCGTAGTCGAAGACCGGCTCGCACTCCATCACCGTCTGCGCCTCACCGGACACACACCGGATGGTGCGCAGCAAGATGTGCTCGGCGTCGTAGTCGGTCGGGGTACGCCGCTGCGACCTCGACCGGTCCGTCTCGTGGCGCCATGGCCCGATAAGCAGCACGTCACGGACGATGATCCAGCCGGTGGCGGTGCCCCAGCTGGTCTCGAGCAGCATCGTGCCCGGCAGGTAGCGCTGGGCCGCGGGCACCATCACGTCGGACGGCGAGAGGCTGAACCGCCCAGCGTGCCGACCGAGGATCGCACCGAAGATGCTCGGGCTGTCCAGCCGCGGCACACACACCCAGTCGACGTCGCCGCCGGGAGACACCAACGCGGTCACCTCTCCGTCGGAGAGGAACCCGTAGTCACCGATCGGCACGGAGCGGATCGGCCCGAACGTCTCGACCGTCATGACGCCAGGCTCCTCCGCGAGTAGGCGCCCGACAAGGGTCAGTCGAGATAGTCCCGGAGCACCTGAGAGCGGCTCGGGTGGCGCAGCTTCGACATCGTCTTGGACTCGATCTGCCGGATCCGCTCACGCGTCACGCCGTAAACCTTGCCGATCTCGTCAAGGGTCTTCGGCTGTCCGTCGGTCAGGCCGAACCGCATGCTGACCACGCCGGCCTCACGCTCCGACAGCGTGTCTAGCACGGCGTGCAGCTGCTCCTGGAGCAACGTGAAACTGACCGCGTCCGCGGGCACGATCGCCTCGGAGTCCTCGATCAGGTCACCGA
>JBOHDW010000363.1:0-9364 GCA_050700795.1 Nocardioidaceae bacterium
CCACCTCCACGGCACCGCGATCGACGATCGCGACGACCTGGTGACGGTGGCCTTCGAGGGTGGCGACGAGGGTGTGGTTCCCGCAGGAGAGCTCGGTGATGTCCGCGCCGTCGACCAGACCGCGTGACCGGTCGACGGTGACGGGACGGTCGAGCTCGACCACGACCGGTGCCGGAGCCGCACCGAGCCGCCAGCCGTCGGGGGCGAACGGGTGCTTGGCGGTGGTCATCAGACCCACCGCGACGTCCGTCCAGGCCGCCAGCCGTCGGGGCGTCGTGTCGTCGGGCACCTCGATCTCGGCGGAGTCCAACCACGCCGTGTCGATGGTGGTGTCGCGGAACTCGTCGCCGGCGACGAGCAGGCGCAGGAAGCCGACGTTGGTGGTGAGCCCGAGGATTGCGGTCGCATCGAGCGCCGCGACCATCCGGAGCCGGGCGCTCTCCCGGTCGGGTCCGTGCACGACGATCTTGGCCAGCATCGGATCGTAGGCCGTGCTGACGGTCTGGCCGCTCTCGAGCGCCGCGTCGACGCGTGCACGGGTCGGCCAGCGCACCAGCGTGGGGGTACCGGCCTGCGGCAGGAACCCGGCGAACGGGTCCTCGGCGTACACGCGAGCCTCGATGGCGTGGCCCGTGCAGGTGAGCTCCGACTGCCGGAAGGGCAGCGCCTCACCGGCCGCGATCATCAGCTGCAGCCGGACCAGGTCCAGCCCCGTGACGGCCTCGGTGACGGCATGTTCGACCTGCAGGCGGGTGTTCATCTCCAGGAACCACGCCTCGCCGGTCTCCGTGTCGAGCAGGAACTCGACGGTGCCTGCGTTCCGGTAGCCGACGTGGCGGGCCAGGGACACTGCCGCGGCGGTGACCCGCGCGCGGACGTCGTCGGTGATGGTCGGTGCGGGGGCCTCCTCGATCACCTTCTGGTGTCGGCGCTGGGTCGAGCAGTCGCGTTCGAAGAGATGGACCACGTTGCCGTGGGCATCGGCCAGCACCTGTACCTCGATGTGCCGACCGTGCTCGACGTACCGCTCGACCAGGAGCGCGCCGTCGCCGAACGCGGCCTCGGCCTCGCGCCCGGCGGCGGCCAGCGCATCCGCGAGGTCGGCGGGGGCCCGCACGATCCGCATGCCCTTCCCGCCGCCGCCCGCCGCCGCCTTGACCAGCACCGGGAACCCCTCCGCCGGGCTGTCGGAGCGGGCTCCGCCTCCAGCGGTTGCCTCCTCCGACAGGTCGGCGCGCGGGAGCACGGGTACGCCGGCCGCGATCGCCACCTCGCGGGCGGCGCGCTTGTCCCCCATCTGCTCCATCACCTTCGCCGAGGGACCGACGAGGATCAGCCCGGACACCTCCACCGCGGCCGCGAACGCCGCGCGCTCCGAGAGGAACCCGTAGCCGGGATGGATCGCATCGGAGCCGGTGGCTCGGGCCGCGGCGACCACGGCGTCGATGTCGAGATAGCTGGGTACGGCGATGGCGTCGTCCGCGGCGCGAACGTGTGGCGCGGCCCGGTCGAGCTCCGTGTGGATCGCGATCGTCTCGATCCCCATCTCGCGGGCGGTCCGCATCACGCGCAGCGCGATCTCCCCGCGGTTGGCCACCAGAAGAGTCCCGATGGGGCGCGGGCTCGCCACGTCGGTCATCTCGGTCACATCCGGAAGACGCCGTACGACGGCGCCGGGATCGTGGTGTTCGCGGCCGCGGCCAGGCCCATGCCCAGGACCCGACGGGTGTCGAGCGGGTCGATCACCCCGTCGTCCCAGAGCCTGGCCGTCGAGAAGTACGGCGACCCCTGCCGTTCGTACTGCTCGCGGATCGGCTCCTTGAACGCCTCCTCGTCCTCGGCCGACCAGCTCCCGCCGCGACCCTCGATGCCGTCACGGCGGACCGTCGCGAGCACGGCCGCGGCCTGCTCACCGCCCATCACGGAGATCCGCGCGTTCGGCCACATCCAGAGGAACCGTGGGTCGTAGGCGCGGCCCGACATCCCGTAGTTGCCGGCCCCGAAGGAGCCGCCGATGACCACTGTGAACCTCGGCACCACCGAGCAGGCCACGGCGGTGACGAGCTTCGCCCCGTCCTTGGCGATGCCGCCGTTCTCGTACTCGCGACCCACCATGAAGCCGGTGATGTTCTGCAGGAACACCAGGGGGATGCCGCGCTGGTTGCACAGCTCGATGAAGTGCGCCCCCTTGAGGCTCGACTCGGAGAAGAGGATCCCGTTGTTGGCCACCACCCCGACGGGATAGCCCCAGATCCGCGCGAAGCCGCAGACCAGGGTCTCGCCGTACAGCGCCTTGAACTCCTGGAAGCGGCTGCCGTCGACGACCCGCCGGATCACCTCGCGGACGTCGTACGGCGTGCGTGGGTCGGTCGGCACCACGTCGTACAGGCCGGTCGGCTGCTCCTCGGGCTCCTCGACGTCGTACGGCGGCCGGGTGCCGCCTCGAGCGGAGTGATCGCGTTCGAAGGTGTCGACGATCGACCGGACGATCGCGAGGGCATGCGCATCGTCGTCCGCCAGGTGGTCGACCACTCCTGACTTGCGGGCGTGCACCTCCCCACCGCCGAGCTCCTCCGCGGTGACCACCTCTCCGGTGGCCGCCTTCACCAGCGGTGGGCCACCCAGGAAGATGGTGCCCTCGCCCCTGACGATCACGGTCTCGTCGGACATCGCCGGCACGTAGGCTCCACCCGCCGTGCAGGAGCCCATCACCGCGGCGACCTGCGGGATCCCCGCCGCCGACAAGGTGGCCTGGTTGTAGAAGATCCGGCCGAAGTGCTCCCGGTCGGGGAAGACCTCGTCCTGCATCGGCAGGTAGGCACCGCCGGAGTCGACGAGGTACAGGCAGGGCAGCCGGTTCTCGGCGGCGACCGCCTGCGCGCGCAGGTGCTTCTTCACGGTGATCGGGTAGTACGTCCCGCCCTTGACGGTGGCGTCGTTGGCAACCACGACGCACTCGCGCCCCGACACCCGGCCGATCCCGGTGACGATCCCGCCCGACGGGACCGCGTCGTCGTACATCCCGGTCGCGGCCAGCGGGCTCAGCTCGAGGAACGGGCTGCCCGGATCGAGCAGCCGGTCCACCCGGTCGCGGACCAGCAGCTTGCCCCGCGCGAGGTGCTTGTCGCGGGCGGCCCGCGACCCGCCGTCGCGGGCCGTTGCCAGCCGTGCGCGCAGCTCCTCGACGAGCTCGCGCATCCCGGTCTCGACCATCTCCCCATGTTAGCGATCGTTAACTCGCGGCGTCCACCGAACCGGCCGGGTCAGGCGTGATCCAGCGCGTCCCGCAGGGCCGCCAGGATCAGGAGTACGGCGTCCGGGCGCGCGTTGGGCCCCATCAGGCCGATCCGCCACACCGTCGCGGCGAACTCCCCCACGCCGGCCCCGATCTCGATGTCGTGGCGCTCGAGCAGGTAGCGGCGTACCGCCGCCGAGTCGACCCCGTCGGGCACCCGGACGGTGGTCAGCTCGGGCAGCCGCCAACCCTCCTCGGCGAAGAGGGTCAGCCCCATCTCCTCCAGCCCCTCCTGGAGCTGGCGCCCCGCCGCCTCGTGCCGCGCCCACACGGCGTCGAGCCCCTCGTCGAGGATCCGGCCCAGGGCCGCGTGCAGGGACGAGACCATCGCGACCGGCGCGGTGTGGTGGTAGGTCCGGCCGCCCGAGCCCTCCGCCTCGCCGACGTACCCGCCGAGCAGTCCGAGGTCGAGGTACCACGACTGCGGCTTCTCGATCCGCCGCGCGAAGGCCCGGTCGTTGATGGTGAACGGCGACAGCCCGGGGGCGACACCGAGGCACTTCTGGGTGCCGGCGTAGCCGACGTCGACACCCCAGTCGTCGGCGCGCAGCTCGATCCCCGCGATCGACGTGACCGCGTCCACCACGAGCAGCGCGTCACCCTTCGCGGCACCGAGGGCGGCGATGTCGGACCGCACACCGGTCGACGTCTCGGCGTGGACCGCCGCGATCACCTTCGGGTTCGGGTGGGCGGCCACGACGCGCGCCACGTCGACCGGGGTGCCCCAGCGATGCTCCACGGGTACGACGGTGGCACCGCACCGCGCCGCCACGTCGCACATGCGTCGGCCGAACAGCCCGTTGACGGCGATCACCACGACGTCACCCGGGCCGACGGTGTTGACGAACGCCGCCTCCATGCCGGCCGAGCCGGTGGCCGAGACCGGAAGGGTCCGTCGGTTCGACGTACCCCACACGACGCGGAGCCGGTCACAGGTCTCGTCCATGATCCGGAGGAACTCCGGGTCGAGGTGGCCCAGCAGCGGGAGGGCGAGCCCGGCGGTCGCCTCCGGATAGGGGTTGGTCGGGCCGGGTCCGAACAGGTGTCGATCGACGATGCGGGTCATGCCCCGCAACCTACCCAACCGATTCGTCTGCGATGACTCCGCGTGAAACAGACGAAACAACGCAGACGAATCGTTTAGAAGCCGATTCGGTTTTAGAAGATGGCGCCGGGGTTGAGGATGCCCGCGGGGTCGAGGGCGTCCTTCACCCGACGGGTCAGCGCCATCACGTCGTGGCCGAGCTGGTCGGGCAGCGCCGCCTTCTTGGTCCGGCCGACGCCGTGCTCCCCCGAGATCGTGCCGCCCAGGGCGATGGCGTGGGCCATCACCTCGGCGAACGCGACCCGGGCCCGGCGCTCGGCGTCGGGGTCCGCGCCGTCGTACACGATGATCGGGTGGGTGTTGCCGTCGCCGGCGTGGGCGACCACCGGGATCGAGACGCCGTGGCGTACGGCGATCTCCGCGATCCCGTCGATCAGCTCGGGGAGCAGCGGGACCGGTGCTCCCACGTCCTCGAGGAGGAGGGCCCCCTGCACCTCGAGCGCCGGGAACGCGGCCCGCCGCGCGGCGACGAACATCTCGGCCTCGTCGGGGTCGCCGGTCACGAACACCTCGCGGGCGGACGCGCACGCCTCCTGCATCACCGAGACCTCGAGCGCGCACGCGTCGCCGGGTGCGTCGGACTGGCCGATCAGCAGGGCACCCGCACTGCGGTCGAGCCCGTGCGGACGCCAGTCCTCGACCGCGTTGATCGAGGCGTTGTCCATCAGCTCCATCATCGACGGGCGGACCCGCGCTCCGATCGCGACCACCGCCTTCGACGCGTCGGTCATCGAGTCGAAGGTGGCGACCAGCGTGGCCCGTGGTCCCTGTGCCGGCAGCAGCCGCAGGATCGCTCGGGTGATGATCCCGAGCGTCCCCTCGTTGCCGACGAACAGCTTGAGCAGGGACAGTCCGGCCACGTCCTTGATGCGCTTGCCACCGAGGGTGATCAGGGTCCCGTCGGCCAGCACCACGTCGAGGCCCAGCACGTAGTCGGTGGTGACGCCGTACTTCACACAGCACAGCCCGCCGGCGTTGGTCGCCACGTTGCCCCCGATCGAGCAGATCTCGTACGACGACGGGTCCGGCGGGTACCACAGCCCTTCGGCCGCCGCGGCCGCCTTGACCTCGGCGTTGAAGGCGCCCGGCTCGACCACGGCCACCCGCGTCGCGGTGTCGATCTCGATGGTGCGCATCCGCTCCAGGGACAGCACGATGCCGTCGTCGACCGCCGACGACCCCCCGGAGAGTCCGCTGCCGGCCCCTCGCGGCACCACCGGTACGCCGTACGTCGCGGCCCAGCGCACCGCGGTCTGCACCTGCGCCGCGTTCTCCGCGCGTACGACGGCGACGGGGCTACCCGCACCCGGGTCCTTCGACCAGTCCCGGCGGTACTTCTCCATCGAGGCGGCCTCGGTCAGCACCGTCCCGTCCGGGAGGGCGCCGACCAGCTCGGCGAGCACATCTTCCTTCATCCCCCCACTCAACCACTGCCCCGGAACGGCGAAACTAGGGTGGTGGTCGTGAACCGGCGCGAGCAGCTCCTGGCCACCGCGGCCGACCTGTTCGCCCAGCGTGGCTTCCACGGGGTCTCGGTGGTCGAGCTCGGCCGGGCCTGCGGGATCTCCGGACCGGCCCTCTACCGGCACTTCGCGTCGAAGGAGGCGATCCTCGCCGAGATGCTGGTCTCGATCAGCGAGGAGCTGTTGGAGATCGGTCGCGAGCGGGTGGCCGAGGCCGACGACCCGCACGAGGCCGTGCGCGCGCTCGTCGACTGGCACGTCGAGTTCGCGTTGCACAACCGACCGCTGATCGTCGTGCAGGATCGCGACTGGGCGTCGCTGCCGGACGAGGCCCGCGAGCGGGTCCGCTCCCTGCAGCGAAGCTACGTCGAGCTCTGGGTCGGCCAGCTGCGCAAGGTCCACCACGACCTGGACCCCAAGCGGGCCAGGGCGATGGCGCACGCCGCGTTCGGGCTGATCAACTCCACCCCGCACAGCACCCTGCTCTCCGAGTCCGGCATGCGAGAGCTGTTGAGGGAGATGGCGCTCCGTTCGCTCGACCTGCCGGCCGCGGGCCAACAGTCGGACTAGGGGCCGAGAACGGCACCCACCGGCAGCCGGGGAAATGCACAAGGGGAGCGGCGTGGCCGCTCCCCTTGTGCATCGTGCTCGCCCCACCCCCGAGCGGGCGAGTCCGCCTATTTCACCTCGGCCCGCAGGACGCGTACCAGCCCTAGTACGAACGGAATCACGATCCAGATCAGCGAGCCGACCCCGATCTGGGCCCACTGCTCACCGGTCATCGCCGTGCCGGAGTACAGGTGTGGCTGCGAGGTGCCCAGGTCGATCCACGGCCGGATCTTGTCCAGGGCATGGATCAGCGCGGTGACGATCGAGAACGCGATGGGGATCACGAAGTAGAGCACGATCGCCGCGGCGGAGTTCAGCAGCAGCAGGCCGAACGCCAGCCCCTGCAGGATCCCGCTCAGCTGCAGCAGGGTGAACTTGCCGACGTCGTCGATCCCGAAGTTGCCCCACGGGTGCGGCGCCCCACCGATCACGGTGGCGAGGGCCGCGATACCGATCGCGAGCACGATCGCGGCCAGGCCGGCGATCACCGCCGCGAAGACCTTGGCCCACAGCACCCGCCCGCGAACCGGCATCACCGTGAACGTGACCAACGCCGTGCGCTGGCTCCACTCGCTGGTCACCAGCAGGATGCCGAGGACCGGGAGCAGGAAGCCCTGCGGGGTGGCGGTGGCCCCCATGAAGTTGAAGAACGTCTTGTCCGACGTCTTCGCGGTGAGCAGGACGATCACCACGATGGCCAGCGTGATCAGGGCGATCGCGATGAGCAGCCACTTGCCCGCCCTGGTGTCGGCCAGCTTGCGCAGCTCGACGCGCACCAGCCGGCTCATGGGGATCTTGGGTGTGTTCGAGATGTCGAGCGTTGCCGGGATGGTGGCGGTGCTCATGCCGATGCTCATACCGGTGCTCCTTCAAGCTGGTCTGCGGTGGGCGCGGCGGGAGCCCCGTCGCGCTGGGTGTCGGAGGTGAGCTCGAGGAAGAGCTCCTCGAGCCCGGCTCCCTCGGCCGGCCGCAGCTCGATCAGGGCGACGCCCGCGGACGCGGCCACCTGACCGACCTGGACCGGTTCGGCGTCACTGCGCAGCCCACCGTCGCCGGAGGGTACGGCGTGCACGCCGGCCTGGTCGAGAGCGGCCAGCAACCTCTCACCGTCCACGGCCCGCACGTAGGCGCCGCGGGTGGTGAGCAGCTCCTCCTTCGTGCCCTGGGCGACGATCCGGCCGCGGCCGATCAGGACCAGGTCGTCGGCGATCCGCTCGACCTCGTGGAGGAGGTGGGACGACAGCAACACCGTGCCGCCGCGCGCGGCGTACTCGCGGAGCAGCCCGCGCATCCAGTGGATGCCGGCCGGATCGAGGCCGTTGGCCGGCTCGTCGAGGATGAGGAACGTCGGGTCGCCGAGCAGGGCGTGCGCGATACCGAGGCGCTGGCGCATGCCCAAGGAGTAGTTGCGCACCCGGCGCTTTGCCTCCTCGGGTGTCAGCGACACCAGCTCGAGCATCTCGTCGACCCGCGACATGGGCAGCCCCATCTCCAGGGCTCCGAGCGAGAGGATCTCGCGGCCCGTGCGACCGGCGTGCTGGGCCGACGCGTCGAGCAGGACGCCGACGTGCAGGGAGGGGTTCGGGATGTCGGCGTACTTGTGGCCGCCGATCAGGACCCGGCCGGCGTTCGGCGGGGTGAGACCGACCATGATCCGCATGGTCGTGGACTTTCCGGCACCGTTGGGTCCGAGGAACCCGGTCACGCGGCCCGGCTGGCAGACGAACGAGACGTCATCGACGGCTTTGAAGCCCCCGTAGTGCTTCGAGACACCTTCAAGAGTGATCATGACCGCCATCCTGCATCCGGCCACCCCCGTCGCACAGCGGTCCAGGGGATGGATCCGGGTATACCTGGGTAGGGGATCAGGGTGGACCCCGGACCGTGGTGGCCGGCGGCGCTCGGTTCTAGCCTGTTCCTGTGCAGCAGCCGACCCCGGAGCAGTACCAACCGCCGCTGACACCCTGGCGGACGCTGTGGCGCACCGTCGCGATGATCGCCATCAGCGCGTTCATCTGGTGGTCGGTGGCCCCGCTGCAGTGGCGCGACCACCGGTGGCTGTTCTGGCTCGACCTCGGTGCCGGCGTCGTCTCCTTCGGACTCTCGTTCTTCCGGCGGCGTTGGCCCCTGCCGATCGCGCTCATCACCAACGTCATGGGCGTCTTCTCGACCACCGCGGCGGGGCCGGCCACCCTGGCCACGGTGTCGCTGGCCACCCGCCGTCGCTTGGGGGAGATCGTCTCCGTCGCGGCGGTCGGACTCGCCGCCGCCTGGACCTCGTCCCTGTTCGAACCGAGCGCCACCCCCACCCCCTGGTGGGTCACGATCGCGGTGGCGCTCGCCTACTCGGTGGCGATGATGGCGAGCGGCATGTACATCGGCTCCCGTCGCGAGCTGCTGTGGACGCTGCGCGACCGGGCGAACCGGGCCGAGGCGGAGCAGGAGAGCCGGGTGCGGCAGGCGCAGACCAGCGAGCGGGCCAGGATCGCCCGGGAGATGCACGATGTCCTGGCCCACCGCATCTCACTGGTCACCATGCACGCGGGCGCGCTGGCCTACCGCGACGACCTGACCCCGGGCGAGATCAGGCAGACCGCCCAGCTGATCCAGTCGAAGGCCCACGAAGCGCTCAGCGACCTCCGCCAGGTGCTGGGCGTGCTGAGGGGCGACGAGCCCGGGGCGCCGGACCGGCCCCAGCCGACCTTCGGCGACCTGCACCAGCTGGTCCACGAGGCCGAGGGTGCGGGGATGCGGGTGAGCTTCGAGGACAGCGTCGACGGGGCGGCCTCGATGCCGACGCAGGTGGGGCGCACGACGTACCGGATCATCCAGGAAGGGCTCACGAACGCGCGCAAGCACGCACCTGGGGCCCTGGTGCTGGTGACCGTGAGC
>JBOHDW010000364.1:0-2289 GCA_050700795.1 Nocardioidaceae bacterium
CTCCTTGGCCGCCGCCTCGAACAGCGCGTTCTTGTCCGCCTTCGGCGCGGCGGTGAGCATCGGCTCGGGGGCCGGCAGGCCCTTGAACTTCTGCCAGTCGCCGGTCACCTTCAGGATCGCCGCGACCGCTTCCGTGGGCTGGGCGCCGACGCCGAGCCAGTACTGCGCCCGGTCGGAGACCACGTCGATCAGGGACGGCTCGGCCTTCGGGTGGTACTTCCCGATCTCCTCGATCACCCTGCCGTCCCGCTTCTTGCGGGAGTCGACGACGACCAGGCGGAAGTAGGGCTGGCGGATCTTGCCCATGCGCTTCAAGCGAATCTTGACGGCCACGAGTGTGGTGTCTCCTTGACGTTTCAGGTGTGGGTGTGTCCCGCGAGCCAGGTGGGGGCCGGTCGTGGTGCACGGAGGTGCCGGCGCCGACCGGGTGAGAGGGTCCGACGGCGCAGGACTCAACGCGCCATTCTGCCAGACGTCGAGCGAGCACAGAAATCCGCTCGGGGACGCGGCTGCCCGACAACTAACCGACGACCGCACCTCGGAGGATCACCCGCTTCGGATCCTGGAGCACCCGCAGATCGGCGAGTGGGTCCGCGTCGTAGACCACGAGGTCGGCGGCGCTGCCCTCGGTGAGCCGACCGTCCATCCCCAGCCAGTCCCGGGCCCGCCAGCTGGCGGCGCCGAGAGCGTCGTACGGCGACAGGCCGTAGCTCGCCAGCTCGAGGACCTCACGCGCGACCAGGCCGTGCGGGAGGACGCCACCGGCGTCGGTGCCGGCGTAGATCGCCACCCCCGCGTCGTGGGCGGCGCCGATGGTACGGCGACGGTTCTCGTGGAGGGAGGTCATGTGCTCGGCGTACTTCGGGAACTTGGCGCCGGCCGCGGCGGCGTACGCCGGGAAGTTGTTCAGCTGCAGCACCGTCGGGACGAGCGCTACGCCGTTGGCCACCATCGTGTCGATCAGATCGGTGGAGAGGCCGGTGCCGTGCTCGATGCAGTCGATCCCGGAGCCGATCAGGTCCGGCAGCGCCTCCTCGCCGAAGACGTGTGCGGTCACCCGGGCACCGTTCTCGTGGGCGGCGCGCATCGCCTCGTCGAGCGAGGCGCGGGTCCACGACGGCGAGAGGTCGCCCGTGTCACGGTCGATCCAGTCACCCACGAGCTTGACCCAGCCGTCGCCGCGACGCGCCTCCTGCACGACGTACTCGGCGAGCTCGTCCGGCTCGATCTCGTGGGCGTAGTTGCGGATGTAGCGCTTCGTGCGGGCCAGGTGCCGGCCGGCCCGGACCAGTCGGGGCAGGTCGTCTCGCTGGTGGATCCAGGAGGTGTCCGCCGCCGACCCACAGTCGCGCAGCAGCAGCGCGCCGGCATCACGGTTGACCAGGGCCTGTCGTTCCTGCTCGTCCTCGTCGACCGCACCGTTCTCGTCGAGTCCGATGTGGCAGTGTGCGTCGACCAGCCCGGGGACGATCCACCCCTCCGCGACGAGCTCGGCACCAGGCACGGGCTCGAGGGTGATCCGCCCGTCCACGACGTACAGGTCCCGCGCCTCCCCGTCGGGCAGCACCGGCCCGCGTACCAGCATCGCGCTCATGCGGGGCCTACTTGAGGTACTTCGACAGGTCGGCGGGGAGTTCGAGGGACGCGGGGTCGAACTCCTCCTCCGATCCGTTCGGTACGCCGAACGGGTTGCTCGGTGGCGCGGGCTGCTCCTGGCCCTCGGCGGCCCTCTTGGCCGGGTTGCCCGAGCCCCGCTTCGACCTGCCCTTCTTCGGGACCTGACGCGCCTTCGCCCGGCGGCCACCGCCCAGGCCGGGCATCCCAGGCATTCCGGGTACGCCGCCACGCGCCATCGACTGCATCATCTTGCGCGCCTCGAAGAACCGATCGACGAGCTGGTTGACGTCGGCGACCTGGGTGCCCGACCCACGCGCGATGCGCGATCGCCGCGAGCCGTCGATCATCTTCGGGTTGGTCCGCTCGGCCCGGGTCATCGACCGGATGATCGCCTGCAACCGGTCGACCTCGCGCTCGTCGAAGTTCTCCAGCTGGTCGCGGAACTGGCCCATCCCGGGCAGCATCCCCATGATCTTGGACATCGAGCCGAGCTTGCGGACCTGCTGCATCTGCTCGAGGAAGTCGTCGAGGGTGAACTCGCCGCCCTTCCCGGTGAGCTTCGCGGCGGCCTTGGCCGCCTGCTCGGAGTCGAACGCCTTCTCGGCCTGCTCGATCAGGGTGAGTACGTCGCCCATGTCGAGGATGCGCGAAGCCATCCGGTCGGGGTGGAAG
>JBOHDW010000365.1:0-2635 GCA_050700795.1 Nocardioidaceae bacterium
CAGGATCTTGGCCAGCATGTCGCCGTGGAGCTGGGGGATGGTGAAGCTGCCCGTCACCGTGCCGTCGCCGTTGTCATGCAGTCCGAGACGGGTCTTGGCGTGGGCGGCGTGTTCGGCCTGAACGAGCTCGGTGTTCTCGTGGGCGTCGACGACCGCTGGGTCCTCTTCGACCTCCGCCAGACTCCGGCGGGCCTCCCGCCGCAACGTGACCGGGTCGGTGAGTTGAGCGCGGGCGACCAGTGACTGCTCGACCCGGCGTCGCTGGTGGTCGGTCAACCTGTCGGGCAGCCTGTCGGTGGCCGCGGTGATCACCTGCGCATGTGCGGGCGAGATCCGGCCGTCGGAGAGCGCTTCTTGGGTGGCCTGGCACCGATCTGCCAACTCCCGGCCCAGCCGGACCTCGCGGGCCGCTTCGGCCGGGTCCTGGTGGGTGCGGGTGGCCAGCCAGGCATCGGTCCCGCTCGCGCCGGACGCCTTCGCCACCTTCGCCGTGTCGGCGGCAGCCAAGAGCAGCAGCTTTTGGGCCGCCAACCTGGACTGGGCTCGGCTCAGCTCTCCGACCGCCCGGGCATGGTCGCTCGGGTCCAATCCGGTCGGGGACGTCACCGCCGCCAACGCATCGATGCTCGCGTGGATCGCCGCGACCGCAGCCAACACGGCCGGACCGCCCACCCGGGCGGGGCCGTCGAGGATCGCTGCGCTGCTCATGAGAGGAACGTTGCCACGGTCGACCGACCCTCGCCGCTCCCTCGGACCGACCGGTGGATAACCCGATCCGAATCCGCTTGGGGATGGTTCCTGGCACGAGGGGGGCGGCCGCCAGGTACTGCGGGCTCGGTCACGGCTCTCGTGCTACAGGAAGAGGAAGCGGCCGACGGCTCGGCCGAGTAGTCCCCCGGCGAACCCGAGTAGTTGTGGGCCCTGGGATCGGTAGAGGGTGACCTGTAGCCGCCGCCCGGTCAGGCTCAACGCCCGCAGTGTGCCCGTCTTGTCCACGAGTGCCACCACGTACTGCGGCCATCGCCTCGGGGCCATCTGCGTGCAGCACACGGGTCGGAAGAAGCTGGACCCGGCCGTAACCCTGATCTCGTCGGCGCGTTTGGAGCCGATCGGGGTCCGGCCGACGAAGCTGCCACGCCAGGTGTAGCGGCAGAGCACGCCGGAGACGGCGGGAAGGTCGAGGATCATGCCTCCGGGAGCTAGATCCGCCGCCGACGAGCCGTCTGCGAGGGTCGGCGGTGTGGTAGGCGACGCCGGGCAGTGGAACGGGGGAGCCGCAGTGGCAACGGGGTAGCCGGCAGCGGCGTCGCGCGCCAGCGCGCGCACCAGCTCGTCGTAGACCAGCCACGCGCCATCGATGGACTGGTCCGTGCCGGTCGTGACGGCCTGACAGAACCACGTGTTCCCGCGGATCTGGGCGACGGTGCCGTCGGCGAAGCCGACCTGCACGACGAAGGTGTCGGCCCCCGAGGCCAAGGAACAACCGTCATGCTCTCCGCCCGCCCGCGCCTGCCACTTCTGAACCAGGCGTGCGGCCGAGCCACCGGTGAGCACACCCATCGGGCGGAGCGCAACGCCGTCCGTGTTCTGAAGATCGCCCACCAGCGGGCAGAACCGCACTCGGGCCGCCGTCCCGCTTCGGAAGTCTGGATGATCGAGCTGGGAGCGCAAGGCGCAGGGGGGTTCGCCCGTTGCGCCGGAAGGGCTGGTCTTGGACGTCGCCAACGGCAAGCCAGAGGGGCCGGGACCTGAGACGTGCCCACCTCGAGCCAACGTTGGCAGGACTATGGCCGCGACGATCGCGAGTCCGACGACAACGGACAGCGTGCGTCTGCGGTTGCGCCGCTTACGCTTCGCCGTCTTCATGGCTCGTCGCGAGCCCGTGCAGTTGTGGCGGTTGGGGAGCCGCTCGGTTCAACTGACTCGTCAAGGACTCCCGCTCCAACGGGGTCAGTTCGCTCATCTCGGCTCCTCGGTCGGCAAGGCAAGCAACGACGACGCGCGCAGCCGCGCGATGGCCCGGGAATGGTGGGTCTTGACCGTTCCCACCGAGCAGCCCAGCGCGGCGGCGGTCTCGGCCTCGGTGCGTCCTCGAAATACCTCAGCACGACGACCGCCCGCTGCCGCGGCGTCAGCGTCGCAAGTGCGCGGCGGAGGTCCACATCGACCGCCTGTGCACGCCCGGGGCTCGCCGGCGGCGATGCGGTCGGGATCTCACCGTGCCAGCGACGTCCACGCCACGACGCGAATGTGGTGATCAAGGTCTTGCGCACATAGGCCTCGAACGAGCCGTTCGATGACACCCGTTCGTAGTGCGGCCACGTCTTGGCGAGCGCCGTCTGGAGCAGGTCCTCTGCCATGCCGGTGTCGCCGGTCAGCAGCCAAGCGGCCCGCCACAACGCGCCGCTGCGAGCCATCACGTAGGAGGTGAAGCCGTCGGTCACGCTCACCTCCTCAGAAGACTCAACCCCTTGGATGGCCCGTCTGGTTGACCACGAGGATGATCTTACGTCGCGGGCGTCGTCGGCCCGCCGGCTCAAACGCGAGCGCCGGCGACGGTACGGCGTACCTCCCGCCACGCGATGAGCCTCGAGCGCAACCGCGGCGACGGGTGAGTTTCCCGACGGCCGTGCGA
>JBOHDW010000366.1:0-2632 GCA_050700795.1 Nocardioidaceae bacterium
GTCTCCTTCTTGGTGCGGAACGACTCGACCTTGGCCTGCAGCCGCTGCGAGGCGAGGGTGAGCTTCTCCTCCTCGCCGGAGAGCTGGGCCTGCTGGGTCTTCAGGTCGTCGATCTGGGCGGCCAGCCCCGACTTGCGGGTCAGCGCCTCACGGGCCAGGTCCTCCCGCCCCATGGACAGTGCCTTCTGCGCCTGGTCGGTCAGCTTGTCGGAGGTCTGCTGGAGCTGAGCGCCCTGGAGCTCGACCCGCTTGCGACTGGTCGCCACATCCGCGACCCCCCGCTTCACCTTGGTGAGCAGGTCGAGCTGACGCTGGTAGCTGTAGTCGAGCGTCTCCCGCGGATCCTCGGCACGGTAGAGCACCTTGTTGGCCTTGGACCGGAAAATCAGGCTGATGCGCTGCATGAGGCTCATGAACGCGGGCCCCCTTCTGAGTCGTGGAGTGTCGTCCTCCAGCGTACGGGTGAACGCTCCGGGGGAGTAGGAGGTTCCCGTCCGGCTACCCTGGGCGCAGAAGCCCATCCCCCGAAAGCGTGAGAGACAGCCGTTGTTCCGTCGTACCAAGTCCGATGACCGGGCCGCCACCGCCACCCTGACCAAGGAGGGCGGCAAGGGTCGTCCGACCCCGTCCCGCAAGAACGCCCAGGCCGCCGCGCGCGCCCGGGCGAAGGTCCCCCGCAACCGCAAGGAGGCCAACCGGCAGATGCGGGCCCGGCGTGCGGATGCGACCGGCAAGGCCCGCCAGGCGCTGCGGACCGGCGACGAGCGGTACCTCCCCACACGCGACAAGGGGCCGGTACGCCATTTCGTGCGGGACTTCGTCGACTCGCGGCTGTGCGTGGCCGAGATGCTGCTGCCGTTGCTGGTGCTGATCATGATCACCACGGCGTTCGACCAGAAGCTGGCCAACGGGCTGTGGAGCGGCACGATCGTGCTGGTCGGGCTCGACAGCGCGCTGCTCGTCTTCCGGTTGCGCCGCGAGCTTCGGAAACGGTTCACCGATCAGAGCACCCGGGGGACGACGCTGTACGCGCTGATGCGCTCGATGCAGCTGCGCTGGCTGCGGCTGCCGAAGATGCGGGTCAAGCTCGGCGCGAAGCTGCCGGCTCGGTACTAGCCCTTGGCCGACGCGGGGTGCCGCCCACGACAGGCACTCGGCTCTCCACGACGGCACCCCGGCCCTCACGACGGTACTGAATGGTCACGAACCGCATCCCCCCAAAACATGCGGTTGGGGACCAAACCGCAAGAGTCGGGGGACCCAACCGCAACAGCCAACCCGACCAACCCGCCCAGCCCAGAACCCCTCCCCACCGGTCAGTAAGGTCGAACCATGGACTATCGCAACCTCGGCAGCAGCGGTCTGCGGATCACCGAGATCGCCTACGGCAACTGGCTCACCCACGGCTCCCAGGTCGAGGAGGAGGCCGCCCTGGCCTGCGTCCGACAGGCTCTCGACGAAGGGATCACCACCTTCGACACCGCCGACGTCTACGCCCAGACCCGGGCCGAGTCGGTCCTCGGACGCGCGTTGGCCGGCCAGCGCCGTGAGGGGCTGGAGGTGTTCACCAAGGTCTTCTGGCCCACCGGTCCCGGCGCCAACGACAGCGGCCTGTCGCGCAAGCACATCATGGCCTCGATCGACGGCTCCCTGACCCGACTCGGGGTCGAGTACGTCGACGTGTACCAGGCCCACCGCTACGACCACGACACCCCCCTCGAGGAGACGATGGAGGCGTTCGCCGACGTCGTACACGACGGCAAGGCCCGCTACATCGGGGTCTCGGAGTGGCGCGCGGAGGAGATCCGGGCGGCCCACGCGCTGGCCCGCGAGCTGCACATCTCGCTGGTCTCGAACCAGCCGCAGTACAACATGCTCTGGCGGGTCATCGAGGCCGAGGTCGTGCCCACCTGCGAGGAGCTCGGGATGGGCCAGATCGTCTGGTCGCCGATCGCACAGGGAGCGCTGACCGGAAAGTACAAGCCCGGGCAGGCACCCCCAGCTGGCTCGCGCGCCACCGACGACAAGGGCGGCGCGAAGATGATCTCCCGCTGGCTCGAGGACGCGGTGCTGACCAGGATCGTTGAGCTCGAGCCGATCGCCGCGGACGTCGGCCTGTCGATGGCCCAGCTGGCGATCGCCTGGGTCCTGCAGAACCCGAACGTCTCGGCCGCGATCATCGGCGCCACCCGCCCCGAGCAGGTCACCGAGAACGTCAAGGCGGCCGGGGTGACGCTCGACACCGAGGTGCTCAAGCGGATCGACGAGGCGCTGGGCGACGTGGTCGAGCGGGACCCGGCGAAGACCCAGTCGCCGCGCCGCCAGGCGTGAGCTACGTCGTGTGCAGGCTCATCGGACCGTAGACCTCGCGGTCGCCCTCGAAGAGGCGGACCTGGTCGACCCCGTCATCGACCAGGTCCCGCCACTCCTCACCCAACCATGACTCGGCGTCGCTCTGCGACGGGAACGACTGGCCGGCCCCGGGCGCGTCGGCCTTCTCGGCGCCCGACGAGTCCTCGAGGCGCCAGCTCCAGGTCGACTTCGAGGACGGTTCGGGGATCGGGAACGACGGTTCGAGCGAATGGGTCATCACGCCTCCTTCACGTCCGGCGTCACGAACGGCGGCTTCGTC
>JBOHDW010000367.1:0-4196 GCA_050700795.1 Nocardioidaceae bacterium
GGTGCACCGTGAAGTTGTCCGTTGGTGGGAGTGGTTCGTCGAGGAAGTCGTTCGTTGTCGCGGTCGCGGTCGCGGCCTTGGCGACGGTGGGGCTTGGTACGACGACGGCGCAGGCGGCCGGGCAGAAGCTGGCCAAGCAGTCGGCCCACAACGTGATCGTGGTGCTCCGCAGCCAGCACCCAAACCTGAAGATCAAGCGGGGCACGACCAACTCGCCACGGGTGCGGGCATTCCGGTCAGACCAGAGCCCGGTGCTCAGCCAGGCCCGCAAGGCCGGGGCAACCCACCTGCGCGGGTTCACCACCGTCAACGCCATCGCGGCCAGGGTCACGCCCACGCAGGCCGTGACCCTTGCGTCCGACCCGGCGGTCGCCGCGATCTACCCCGACCTACAGGTGAAGGCCGCTCCGCTCGTCTCCTCGCCCTCGGTGGCCTCCGCGACCTCGGGCGCCACCGGCTCGCCGACCGTGGAGAGCGAAGGCATCTGCCCGTCAGACCCCAGCAAGCCGCTGCTCGAGCCCGAGGCGCTCCAGATCACCAACACGGCGTTCAGCAACACGAGCACGCCCCAGGCGCAGAACCTCGTCGACGGCTCCGGCGTCAAGGTGGCCTTCATCGCCGATGGCGTGGACATCAACAACGCCGACTTCATCCGCGCGGACGGTACCCACGTCTTCGTCGACTACCAGGACTTCTCCGGCGACGGCCTCGACGCGGTGACCGGTGGTGCCGAGGCGTTCGGCGACGCGAGCGCGATTGCGGCGCAGGGCCGGCAGGCCTACGACCTGGCCAACTTCGTCCACCCCGCGCACCCGCTACCGCCCGGCTGCGACATCGAGATCCGGGGCATGGCGCCGGGTGCCAGCCTGATCGGGCTGAAGGTCTTCGGCAACGAGAACAGCGCGCCCACCTCTCGCTTCATCGAGGCCATCGACTACGCCGTCACCGATGGGGCCGACGTGCTCAACGAGTCGTTCGGCGGCAACCCGTTCCCCGACACCGGCAACGACCCGATCTCGCTGGCCGACAAGGCGGCGGTCGCGGCGGGCGTCACCGTGGTCGCCAGCTCGGGCGATGCGGGCGTCAACGGAACCGTCGGATCACCCGCCAGCGCAGACAGCGGGATCATCTCTGTCGGCGCGACGACGGCGTTCCGTTCCTACATCCAGAGCGCCTACGCAGGCGCCCAGTTGAGCAACGGCACGTGGGTCGACAACAACATCTCCGGGCTGAGCTCGGCCGGCATCAACGAACGGGGACGCACGGTCGACCTGGTTGCCCCCGGTGACCTCGACTGGGCCCTCTGCACGCCCGACCTGAGCAAGTACACAGAGTGCACCTCCGACGCCGGTGCCCCCTCCCCGATCCAGGACTTCGGTGGCACCAGCCAGTCGTCGCCGTTGACCGCGGGTGCCGCGGCGCTGGTGATCGAGGCCTACAAGAACACCCACAACGGGGTGCGTCCGTCGCCGTCGGTCGTCCAGCGGATCCTGACCAGCACCGCGACGGATCTCGGTCACCCGGCCGCCGAGCAGGGCGCCGGCGAGCTGAACTCGCTCAAGGCGGTCCAGGCGGCCGAGAGCTGGCGGGACGGCAACGGGCACCCGGCTCCGACTGGTTCGGCGCTCGTGGTCAACAAGACCCAGCTGACCCCCACCGGAAGCCCCGGACAACACGTCTCGCAAAGGCTGTCGGTCACCAACGTGAGCGGCACTTCGCAGAAGGTCACGGCGTCGACGCGGACCCTGGGCAAGACCGTGGACACGATCTCCGGGACGGCCACGCTCGACACCGCGACCGCGCCGGTGTACGTCGACTCGTTCGCGATCCCGCGCAGCTACGTCAAGGTCAACTTCGACGTGCCCGCGGGGGTGGACCGGGTCACGATGACCGCGGCGATCAACAATTCCGCCATCGCGAGCAGGATCATCCTGATCGACCCGAATGGCGTCTATACGGCGTACTCGATCCCGCAGGGGGCCGGCAACTACGCCGAGGTCGACGCGCGGTACCCGACGGCAGGCACCTGGACGGCGTACCTGGCGGTGTCGCAGTCCACCGGCTTCAACGGCACGCTTCCGTGGCAGGTGCTGGAGCAGGATTTCACCACGCACGGCAGCGTGTCGCCGTCGTCGTTCACCTTGCGGGCCGGCGCCACGCGGACCGTCGTGGTGCACTCCACGGAGCCGAACAGGCCGAGGGACCTGTCGGCGTTGGTGCAGCTGAGGGGGTCCGTGAGTGGTGTGACGTCGGTGCCGCTGACCCTGCGTGCGGCGGTGCCTGGGCGGAACTACTCGTTCGACGGGACGATCTTCGGCGGCAACGGTCGGTCGTCCGGCGGGGTGGCGCAGTCGAACGTGTACTACCTCGACGTGCCGCCGGGGCGGCGTGACCTCGGGGTCGGCATCCAGTACGGCGACCCGGGCAATGTGGTGCTGGCGACGCTGAGCGCGCCGAACGGCGAGGTGTACTCGTGGACCAGCAACGTCGCGTCCGGGAGTGCGTCGCAGAGCTACGTGCGCGCGCCGATGCCGGGTCGTTGGGTGCTCTCGCTCGAGGTGCTGAACCCGGTCAGCGGGCTGTTCACGTCGTCGCCGTTCCAGGTGTCGGTCGCCTACGACACGGTGCATGCTTCCGCGGTGGGGCTGCCCACGAGCGCACGGACCACGCTTGCGGCCGGAGTGCCGGTGACCGTGCCGGTGACGATCACCGACAACAGTGCGGCACCGCTGTCGTACTTCGTCGACGGGCGGCTGAACCAGACCGGACCGATCCAGCTGATCAACATCAACTCGCCCGACACCTTCCCGCTCCCGCAGCCGGACAATGTCCTGCCGGCTTGGCTGGTGCCCTCACATGTCACCTCGCTGACGGCGACGGCCACGGCGGACCAACCGGTGAACATGGATCTGTTCTTCGATGACGGCAACCCGGACCTATACTCGGCGGCGTCCGGGAACGGTGCCACGGTGACCGACAGCGCGCCACAGGTCTCACCGGGCTTCTGGCTCGCCGACCTCGGTCAGACCGGGCCGTTCTCGGGTCCGGCGCCAGCCGGCACCGTGACCGTGGGCGCCTCGGCGATCGGGCAGTTGTTCGACCCGGCGATCTCGACCTCCGGGGGTGACTACTGGCAGGGGGCGGCATCCTCGTCGTCGTCTCTGTCGGCGGTCTTGGATCGGCTGATGGCTGCTCGGTCGGGGGCGTCGTCCATGCATCCTTCGTCTTCGCGCGCGCCGCTTGCACTGCCTTCGGCGACCACGATCGACGTGACGATCACGCCGACCGCGGCCTCGGGGACGACGGTGCACGGGCATCTGTACCTCGACAGCTTCGATCCGGGGACCGGCGATGCCGATGAGCTGGTGGAGCTGCCGTACACCTACACCGTCAAGTGAGGCCCTGAGGGCGCGTCCTGCCTGGGTGGGGCGGGGCCCAGCGCGGCGGGGTTCGGCGTGGCTCAGCTCTTGCGGTTTGGTCCCCAACCGCGACGATTTCTGGTCGCTACGTGCAGTTTGTGACCACTCGGCGAGGGGTACGGCGGGTGCCGTCGCCTCCCGGGTCGGTGATCGGTCGGCGTGAGACGTTCGGGGCGGCCGACGTACGACCACTGCCGATCGGTCACGACCGCGGCGCCTCCTTGTTCGACCGCAGGCAACTCGCGTCGTGTGGAGTTGCGGAGCTTGCACCCGTCCCCTCGGCCCGAGATCGGCCCTCGTGGAGGGATACCGGAGCACGTCCTACCGGGAGGCCGTCGATTGGTCACGAACTGCATCCCAGCCGCCGTTTTCCGTGCGGTTGGGGACCAAACCGCACGGAAGGAGGGGGCGGACCAATCCGCAACAAAGGGGAGCGGACCAAACCCCAACAAGGCCGGACGGTCAGCCGCGCCGACTCCGGGCGGCCGCCTTCGCCCGCTCCTGCTGGTCGAGCACGACCTTGCGCAGCCGGATCGCATCGGGCGTCACCTCGACGCACTCGTCCTCGCGGCAGAACTCCAGGCACTGCTCCAGCGACAGTCGCCGCGGCGGCACCAGCTTCTCAAAGTTGTCGCTGGTGGAGGAGCGGACGTTGGTCTGCTTCTTCTCCTTGGTGATGTTGACGTCCATGTCGTCGGCGCGGGCGTTCTCGCCGACGATCATGCCCTCGTAGACCTGCGTGGTCGGTTCGACGAAGAGCGTGCCGCGCTCCTGCAG
>JBOHDW010000368.1:0-4165 GCA_050700795.1 Nocardioidaceae bacterium
GGACCGGACCGGACCGGACCGGACCTGGACCGGGACCGGGCGGTGCGGGCGACTGTGGCGGCACGGCCAACCCCTCACTCCCGTCGTACGGCGAAGCGGAGGTGGGTCGCCCGCGTGCCCTCCACGACGACCGGGTCCTCGAAGTGGTACGGCGGGGTCGCCAGATCGGCGAAATAGGGGATCCCCGAACCCATCAGCACCGGGACGAGGCTCACGTGCACCTCGTCGACCAACCCGAGCTCGAGCGCCTGGCGGGAGATGTTCGCACTCGAGACGATCACCGTCTTGTCCCCCGCGATCTCCTGGGCGCGCGCCACTCCCGACGCCACGTCGTCGGCGAAGCTGGTCCGTTTCCACACGGCGGCGTCATCGGGGACGTGATGGGTGACCACCACGACCGGCACACCGAGCGGGTGGTTGTCACCCCACCCTCGGGTCAGGTCGAAGAGACGACGACCGGACACCAGCGCTCCGGCCGTGGACAACAACTCGCGGAGGACCCCGGCACTCTGCTCGTCGACGTGGAACGACATCTGCTCGTCCGCGGTCGGGAGCAGGACGGGGCCGGCGTCGTACCAGCCGAACAGCTCCACGATCCCGTCCTGCGGATCCGCGATGAACCCGTCCAGCGACATGGTCATGTGGGTCACGACCTTGCCCATCGGTCCCTCCCCTCTGGTAGGTCCGCTCAGCTGTAGAGGCAGAACGGATGGCCGGCCGGGTCGAGCATGACCCGGACGTTGTCCTGCGGCTGGAACTCCGCCTGCTCGGCCCCGAGCTCCACCGCATGCGCCACGGCCGCCTGGAGGTCGCTGACCTCGAAGTCGAGGTGGAGCTGCATCCCCTGCCGGCCGGACTCGGCCGGCCACACCGGCCGCTCGTAGACGTCCGCGCGCTGGATCGCGAGGTACGCCACACCCTGTCCGAAGTCCAGGGCCCCACCCGAGTCGTCCTCCTTGTAGATGGGCACGTCCAGGAGGTCGGAGTAGAAGTGCAGCAGCGCGCTCGGCTCCGGCGCCTCCAGCACCACCCCCCACCAGTCGGCCCGAGACCAGCGGTCGGTCGACGCGTCGGAACTCTCCCGTCCTCGCACGCACCCACCGTGCCACAGCAGCCGGCCCGGATGAAGGGTCAGAACAGCGCGCTGGCCAGGTTCTGCCGGCCGCGAAGGACCCGCTCGTCCGCGTTGCCGACCGCGGCGAACAGCCCCAGCAGGTGGGTGCGGGCCCGGTCGCGGTCATCCCCGGAGGTACGCCGGATCAGGTCGACCAGCCGGTTGAAGGCGTCGTCGACGTGACCACCGAGCAGGTCGAGGTCGGCCACGAGGGTCTGGGCATCGACGTCGTCCGGCTTCTCGGCTGCCGCCGTGCGCGCCGTGGTGAGGTCGACGCCCTGCGTGCGTTGCAGGACCCGGGCCATCGCCAGCCCGGCGGACGCCTCCGCATCGGCCGGGTTGGCGTCGACCAGCTTCTGGTACTCGGAGACGGCCGCGTCGATGTCCCCCGCGGCGAGGGCCTCCTCGGCCGGCGCGTAACGGGGGTCGACGTACTCCTCGTCCGGGGAGTCGGCAGGACCCGCGACCGTGCGGGGCTGGTGGCGGCCGACGACGCCCTGCGCCGCGACCTGCTGGAGCAGCTGGGTCAGTGCGGCCCGCAGCTCCTCGAGCGGGACGATGTCCTGGAACAGCGGGACCGGCCGACCCTGCATGACCATCGCGACCAGCGGGATCGACGGGATCTGCATCGCCTGGGCGATCTGCGGGGCCGTGTCGATGTCCACCCGGCCGAGCAGGAACCTCCCCTCGAACTCGCCGGACAACGTCTCGAGGTCGTCGGCGAGGGTTGCGCTCTGGGGCATCTGCGTCGGCGAGTAGAACGCCAGCAGGACCGGCGCGGTCATCGAGCTCTCGATGACGGTCTGGAAGTTGGCCTCGTCGACCACGACGGAGTAGGAGCCGCCGGTCGACGTACCCGCGGGCGTCGCGGAGGGGCTCAGCGCGGACAGGTCGAAGGCGCCGGGTCTCGAGAACGGCTGCTGGGTCATGGGCACATCCTCCCCGACCCGCGGTGAACCTGGTGAATCCGGGTCCACCGCCCTAACGGCCGATGACCACTTCCAGCCAGTCGGGAGCCCGGCCGACCCGTACCCCACCGGTCTCGTCCACGATGAGGTCGAGAGGCGCTCCCCCGATCGTGAGTCCCTCCACGGTCAGCTCACCGAACGGCCAGGGTCGCAGCGGGCGCACCCGCAGCACCCGCCCCGGGACATCGGGATCCAGCCCGAGCACGGCCGCGACCAGGGCCACGGCGCTCGCCGCCGACCAGGCCTGGGGTCGACAGGCGGCCGGGTACGGCGCCGGCGCCGCCAGCTCGCTGCGAGCGTGGCCGCCATACAGCTCGGGGATCCGGTCGTCGAAGGTGGTGGCGGCGTCGAGGACGCCCTGGAAGAGGGAGCTCGCCAGTTCGGCGGCCGCGGGGGTGCCCATCCGGGCCAGGCCACTCACCGCGATCGCCGTGTCGTGGGTCCAGACCGAGCCGGCGTGGTAGGAGAGCGGGTTGAAGCCGGCGGACGCGGCCGACATGGTGCGCAGGCCGAAGCCGGAGTCCATCGTGGGCGACGCAAGCCGCCGCACCACCTTCGCCTCCTCGCCCGCACTCAGCAGCCCGGTGCCGAGCAGGTGGCCGATGTTGGAGGTCACCGTGTCCACCCTGTTTCCGCGCGCGTCCAACGCGACCGCGGGGTAGTCGCCCTCGGTGTCCTCGACCCAGAAGGCGCCCCGGAACCTCTGGGCCAGCTCCTCGGCCCAGGCGCGCCACTCGGCCCCGTCGCCGATGCCGAGCCGCTCGACCACCGCGGCGTACGCCGTCGCGGCGGCGTACGCGTAGCCATGCACCTCGCACAGGGCGATCGGAGCCTCGGCCAGGCTGCCGTCGCGGAACTGGATCGCGTCCGCGGAGTCCTTCCAGCCCTGGTTGCTGAGCCCGTGCGCGGTCGTGTCGCGGTAGGAGACGAAGCCGCCACCCGACTCAGCGGCCCGGCGTACCCAGCCGATCGCCGCCCGCGCCTGCGGAAGCAGGGCACGCACCCTGTCCTCCGACAGACCCCACCGCCAGGCGTCGTGCCAGAGCAGGAGCCACAGTGGGGTGGCGTCGACGGTGCCGAAGTAGAGCGGCGGCAGCTCGAGCGCGCTCCGGTCACGAGTGGACCGGACCTCGTGGATGATCTTGCCGGGCTCCTCGCTCGTCGCCTCGTCGACCAAGCGCCCCTGCCGTCTGCCGAGGGCGCGCAGGGTGCCGTCCGCCAGGGCGACCCCGGCCGGCAACATCATCCGCGCGGCCCACAGGGAGTCACGCCCGAAGAGGGTGAGATACCACGGCGCACCGGCGGCGACGAAGCGATCCTCGGGCTCCTCTCCATCGGCCACGGTGAGCGCGTGGACGTCGGCGACACTGCGGGCCAAGAACGCGTCGACCCGCGGGTGGGAGCGCACCCGTGGGCGGGTCGGCCCCGCCCCGTCGACGGGAGGGTCGACGGGAAGGTAGAGCGGGGCCAACGGGTCGTCCGCGGCCCGGAGCTCGAGCTCGACGGTGAACCGCTGGCCGCGGCCGAGCCGGACCTTCCAGCCCAACGCCCCCCCGGCCTCACGGTCGTCGGGTGGCACGGAGACCGAGAACGTGACGCGGGTCCCGTCGGGTGCCACCCAGGACCAGCCGTCGTCGTCCAGGAACGGCCGGGCAACCGTGCCCGCGACGCCCCGCTTGACCAGTCCCATCTCGGCCAGGTCGCACTCGGCCGCGATCTCCAGCACACCCTCGACCGTCTCTCGCGCCTCCGACACCAAGCTGACCGTCTCGCACATCCCGTCGCCATCGACCCGGCGCTCACGCTCGAGGAAGACCGTCGGGTCGGCGCCGGGGTCGCCGGCCTCGCGGAACGCGCCCACGAACTGGGCCCGGTCGCCGCGGGGCATCACCGCGGAGACCGGCACGGGGGGTCGCCCCTCGAAGCCCACCTCGACCCTGGAAAGCAGTCGTCGGTCTCTCCAGTAGAGGCCGTCCGCCCCCCCCGAGATCTGCCCGCTCGGGGGAGACAGCGCCACCCCCGGGGCGCGGACAAGGGTGACCATCTCGTGCAGCCACGGCTGCCGTGAGCGGGTCTGCATCAC
>JBOHDW010000369.1:0-3141 GCA_050700795.1 Nocardioidaceae bacterium
CCAGGCCACCTCGTCGACCTCGTCGTTCGGCCGGTACGACGCCACGTCACCATCGCCGATCGGCCGACCCGCCCAGTAGTGCACGACCTTCGGACGACCGTTGGACGGGTAGGTCTGGCTCGACAGGGGCGGACCCAGCCTGATCGTGACCCCGGTCTCCTCGGCGACCTCGCGCACGGCCGCCGCCGTGGGATGCTCGGCCGTCTCCAGCTTGCCCTTCGGGAACGACCAGTCGTCGTAGCGGGGCCGGTGCACGAGCAGCACCTCGCTCTTGCGGGAGACGACCGCACCCGCCGCAACGACCTCGATCACCCGGTCAGTCTCACATCCCGGCGGGCGCGAGGTCAGGGGGCAGGGGCGAGTCGGCGACGGCGGTTCTGGACGATCAGGGTCTCCTGCAGGTCGCGAAGCGGTGCACCGTCGGCGTCGAGATGATGGCGGACCCACTCACCGTCGGGCTGCAACCACCACGACGCCGTGTCGTCGTCGAACGCGAGGTCGAGCAGGCGTCCCACCTCGTCGCGCTGCGCCGAAGCGGGCAGCTCCACCAGCACCTCGACCCGTCTGTCGAGGTTGCGGTGCATCAGGTCGGCAGACCCGATCCAGGCGGACGGCTCGGCTCCGTTCTGGAACCAGAAGATCCGGCTGTGCTCGAGGAACCGGCCCAGGATCGAGCGGACCCGGATCGTCTCCGACATGTCGGGTACGCCGGGCCGCAGCGTGCACGTCGCGCGGGTCAGAAGATCGACCGGCACCCCCGCCTGGGAGGCCTGGTAGAGCTCGTCGATGATCGCCTCGTCGACGATGGAGTTGACCTTGAACCTGATCCGGGCCGCCTCACCGGCCTTATGGTGGGCCACCTCGGCGCGGATCCGGTCGACCAGGCCGGAGCGCACCGAGTCCGGCGCCACGAGCAGGTGGTCGTAGCGGGCGTTGCGGGCGAACCCGCTGAGGTTGTTGAACAGGTGCGCGATGTCCTCGCCGATCACGTCGTTGGCGGTGAGCAGCCCATAGTCTTCGTAGAGACGGGCCGTCTTGGGGTTGTAGTTGCCGGTCCCGATGTGCACGTAACGGCGAATGCCCTCCGGCTCGTCGCGGACCACCATCGCCAGCTTGCAGTGGGTCTTGAGCCCGACCAGCCCGTAGACGACGTGGCAGCCGGCGTGCTCGAGCTTGCGCGCCCAGCGGATGTTGGCCTGCTCGTCGAACCTCGCCTTCAGCTCCACCAGGACCAGCACCTGCTTGCCACTCTCGGCGGCGTCGACCAGCGCGTCGATGATCGGCGAGTCGCCAGACGTGCGGTAGAGCGTCTGCTTGATCGCCAGCACCTGGGGGTCGGCCGCGGCCTGCTCGAGGAACCGCTGGACCGACGTCGAGAAGGAGTCGTACGGGTGGTGGACGAGGACGTCGCGTCTTTGCAGCGCCGCGAACACGTCGACCGGCGACGCGCTCTCCACCTCAGCGAGGTGGCTGTGCGTGGAAGGCACGAAGGCGGGGTACTTCAGCTCGGCCCGATCGAGGTCGGCGATGTCGTGGAGCCCTGTGAGGTCGAGCGGTCCCGGGAGCCGCACCACCTCGCCCATCGAGATGTCGAGCTCCGAGACCAGCAGGTCCAGCACGTAGTCGTCGATCGACTCGTCCACCTCGAGTCGCACCGGCGGACCGAAGCGGCGTCGCTGCAGCTCCCTCTCCAACGCCGTGAGCAGGTTCTCCGCGTCGTCCTCCTCGACCTCGAGGTCCTCGTTGCGGGTCACCCGGAACATGTGGGCCGAGACGACCTGCATGCCGGGGAACAGCGGCTTGAGGTGCTCGCCGATCACGTCTTCCATCGGCACGAAGCGTTGCTCACCGAGCGCGACGAACCGGCTGAAGGTCTGGGGGACCTTGACCCTGGCGAAGTGCTGCTTGCCGGTCTTCGGGTTGCGGACCACGACGGCGACGTTCAGGGACAACCCGGAGATGTAGGGGAACGGGTGGGCCGGGTCGACGGCGAGCGGGGTCAGCACCGGGAAGACCCGCTCCTTGAACATCCGCTTGCAGGTCTTCTGCTCCTCGCGCTCGAGCTCCTCCCACCGGAGCAGCTCGATGCCCTCCTTCGCGAGGGCGGGGATGATCTCCTCGCGGAACAGCCCGGCGTGGCGCGCCATCAGCCTCGCCGACGTCTCCCAGATCTGCTCGAGCACCTCGCGCGGCAGCAGCCCCGAAGCCCCTGGTACGGCGAGACCGGCCGCGATCCGGCGCTTCAGGCCGGCCACGCGCACCATGAAGAACTCGTCGAGGTTGGACGCGAAGATCGCGAGGAACCGGACCCGCTCGAGCAGCGGGAGCAGGGGGTCCTCCGCGAGCTCGAGGACCCGCTGGTTGAGCTGGAGCCACGACAGCTCGCGGTCGAGGAAACGGTCGACCGGGAGCCCGCTCGCACCAACGTCGTACGGCGGTTCGACCTCGAACGAGTCCGAGGCGACCACGCGCAGCGCTCCCTCGAGCGGCCCGTCCGCCGCATCGCCCGCCCCATGCGACGCGATCGGCCGGTCAGTTGTCATATCTGCATGGTGACACCGTTGGGTGGACCTGCGGTAACGAAGGCGACGACTTCAGGACCGTCGATACATCACGTCGGTGTCGGCGTCCGCGTGGGTGAAGCCGAGCCGCTCGTAGGTCCGCAGCGCCGGCCGGTTGTCCGCCTCGACATACAGGACGACCTCACCGAGCCCCCGGTCATGCAGGTACCGCAGTCCCCGCGCGGTGAGTGCGGCACCCAGGCCGCCTCCCTGCGCATCCGGCGAGACGCCGACGACGTAGACCTCTCCGTACGACGGGTCGTCGTCATGCACCTTCGTCCAGTGGAACCCGAGCAGCCCGCCGTCGGGCGCGACCGCCAGGAAGAGACCGGCCGGATCGAACCAGGGCGAGCCGAGCCGCTCGTCGAGGCCGGCGCGGGTGAGCGCGCCCTGCTCGGGGTGGTGGGCGAAGGCGCTCGCGTTGACCGCCAGCAACTGGTCCTCGTCGCCGGGCCGCCAGGTGCGGATCACGGTGTCGCCCGGTCCTTCGGGAACCGATACGTCGGGGAGTTCCACACGCAGGGAGCGTCGCATCAGCCAGAGATCACGCACCCGTTCCCACCCGTACTCGGCCGCCAGG
>JBOHDW010000370.1:0-8746 GCA_050700795.1 Nocardioidaceae bacterium
GAGTCGATGACCGAGCGGATCTGCGTCGACGGGGAGCCGCTCTCCGAGGAACGGTTCGTCGCGGCGTACCAGGACGTGGCGCCGTACGTCGACATCGTCGACGCCGAGGAGGCGCACCCCCTGTCGTTCTTCGAGACGATCGTGGCGATGGCGTTCGCCGCCTTCGCCGACGCTCCGGTCGACGCCGCGATCGTCGAGGTCGGGCTCGGGGGCACCTGGGACGCCACCAACGTCGTCGACGGCCGGGTGGCGGTGATCACCCCGATCGCGGTCGACCACGAGAAGTACCTCGGCGACCGCCCCGAGCTGATCGCCCGCGAGAAGGCCGGGATCATCAAGCCGGGCGCCACCGTGGTGTCCGCGGCCCAGTTGCCCGAGGTCGCGGCCGTCCTCACCCAGCGCGCCGTCGAGGTCGGGGCGACGCTGCTGTGGGAGGGGGTCGACTTCGAGGTGGTGCACCGGGTCCCGGCGGTCGGGGGACAGCTGCTGCGGTTGCGGGGGCTGCGGGCCGGGTACGACGACGTCTTCCTGCCGCTGTACGGCGCCCATCAGGCCCAGAACGCGGTCCTGGCACTCGTGGCCACCGAAGCCTTCCTCGGCGAGGAGCTTCTCGATGCCGAGCTCGTGCTGGGCGGTTTCGCCGAGGCGACCTCACCCGGGCGGCTCGAGATCGTTCGTCGCAGCCCCGCCATCGTGCTCGATGCGGCCCACAACCCGCACGGCGCCGCCGCGGCGGCCGCCGCGCTCGAGGACTCCTTCGCGTTCAACCCGCTGGTCGGCGTGGTCGGGGTGATGGCCGACAAGGACTACGAAGGCGTGCTGGCCGCGTTCGAGCCGCTGTTCGCCCAGATCGTGTGCACCCAGAACGGCTCCTCTCGCGGGCTGCCGGCGGAGAGGCTGGCCGAGGTCGCGCGGGGCATCTACGGCGAGGACCGCGTGCACGTCGTGAGCCGGTTGGACGATGCCCTCGTCCTCGGCACGACCCTGGCCGAGACCGAGGGCATCTACGGATCCGGCGGGGTGCTGGTCACCGGCTCGGTGGTCACGATCGGCGAGGCACGCACCCTGCTGAGACCCCGCCGGTCCCCGTGAGTCACACCACCAGACGCTCGTTGTGCGCGACGATGCTCGCGCTGCAGGCCGTGGCGCTCTTCCTGGCCGGGTTGGTGATGACCGGACTCACCTCGGTCGGTTACGGCAGGGCATTGGCGATCGGGCTCGGCCTGGCGTTGGCCTGCGTCGTCGCCGCGGCGTTGCTGCGTCGTAGCGTCGGGTACTGGCTGGGCTGGCTCATCCAGGCGGTCTCGATCGGGCTGGGGTTCGTCGTACCCCTGATGTTCGCGCTCGGGGTGATCTTCGCCGTGTTGTGGGTGGGGTCGGTGCGGCTCGGCGACCGGATCGACCGCGAACGCGCCGAACGCGAGCGCACCGAGGCCCAGTAGGCTTCCGGCCATGCCCGAGCCGAGCCAGCGCACCTTGGTCTTGATCAAGCCCGATGCGGTACGCCGCGGCCTGGTCGGCCACCTGCTCGCCCGCTTCGAGGCCAAGGGGCTGTCGATCGTGGCCCTGGAACAGCGCACCATCGACGGCGCCCTCGCCGACCGGCACTACGCGGAGCACGTCGAGAAGGCGTTCTACCCGCCGTTGCGCGCGTTCGTCACCAGTGGGCCGTTGGTGTCCCTGGTGCTCGAGGGTGACGAGGCGGTCGAGGTGGTCCGCGCGATCAACGGCGCGACCGATGGCCGGAAGGCGGCCCCTGGCACGATCCGGGGGGACCTGTCGCTGTCGAACCGAGAGAACCTCGTGCACGGCTCGGACTCGCCCGAGTCGGCCGCCCGCGAGATCGCCCTCTGGTTCCCGACCCTCTGAGGGGCCGCCCCATGGGGTGAGGGCGGTCGTCTGTCTGATTGGGGCGGTCGCCACCTCGTGGGGTGAGGGCGGTCGCCACCCCATCGAATGGTCACGACCGCAGCTCCCGGCCCGGTTTCCGTGCGGTTGGGGACCAATCCGCACGCGCGGGGCCGGCGGGGCGGCGCGGGCCCAGGCGTGTCCTGCCCGGTTCCCGCGCCGACTCCGCCTAGCCTTTTCGTGACACGTGTGACAGTAGCGACACAAGTGACGAACGGGGTCAACCGACAATGCCGAACAGCTTCATCGGTCGCGACATGGCCGTGGACCTCGGGACCGCCAACACGTTGGTCTACGTGCGCGGCCGCGGTGTCCTGCTCGACGAGCCGTCGGTCGTCGCGCTGAAGGCGGGGACCCCAGAGATCCTGGCGGTCGGCCACGAGGCGAAGCGGATGATCGGGCGCACCCCCGACACCATCGTGGCCATCCGGCCGCTCAAGGACGGCGTCATCGCGGACTTCGAGAGCACCGAGCAGATGCTGCGCTCCTTCATCCAGCGGGTGCACCGGCGCCGGTACTTCGCCAAGCCGAGGCTGGTCATCTGCGTGCCGAGCGGCATCACCGCGGTCGAACAGCGAGCGGTCAAGGAGGCCGGCTACCAGGCCGGGGCCCGGCGGGTCTACATCATCGAGGAGCCCATGGCGGCCGCGATCGGCGCCGGGCTTCCCGTGCACGAGGCGACCGGGAACATGGTCGTCGACGTCGGAGGCGGTACGACGGAGGTGGCGGTCATCTCTCTCGGGGGGATCGTCACCAGCCTGTCGATCAAGACCGGCGGCGACGAGCTCGACCGGGCGATCATCGCCTGGATGAAGAAGGAGTACTCCCTCATGCTCGGCGAGCGCACCGCCGAGGAGATCAAGATGACCCTCGGCTCGGCGTTCCCCCTCGCGGAGGAGCTCGAGGCCGAGGTGCGCGGCCGCGACATGGTCAGCGGCCTTCCCATGACCGTCCACGTGGGGTCGGCCGAGGTGCGCAAGGCGATCGAGGAGCCGGTGCACGCGATCGTCGACGCGGTCAGGTCCACGCTCGACCAGACCCCGCCCGAGCTGGCCGGCGACATCATGGACCGCGGCCTCGTGCTGACCGGTGGCGGCGCCCTCCTGCGTGGCCTCGACGAGCGCCTCCGGCACGAGACCGGCATGCCCGTGCACATCGCCGAGGAGCCGCTCCAGTCGGTCGCCATGGGCGCGGGGAAGTGCGTCGAGGAGTTCGAGGCGCTCCGCCCGGTGCTCGTGGCCGAGCCGCGACGCTGAGGCGCCCGCTGTGCCGATGCCTTCCCCGAACGGCCGCTCGTCGCGGTCCATCCTGGTCCTGCTGCTGCTGGCCTGCGTCACCCTGATCACCCTCGATTCCCGCGCGGGGGCGTCCTCGCCGGTCGACCCGCTCCGGTCGGCGGTGGGGCAGCTCCTGGGACCGGTCGAGACCGGGACCTCGGCCGCCGTACGCCCGTTCCGTGCCGTCGGCCAGTTCTTCCACACGACGGACGGGCTGCGGTCGAACGTGGCCCGCCTCGAGGCCGCAAACTCCCGGCTCCGCGCCCAGCTCGCCACGACGTCGCTCGACCGCAACCGGGCCGCGGAGCTCGACGGGCTGATGTCGGCGTCGAGACGCACCGGGTACTCGCTCGTTCCCGCCCAGGTGGTGGCGATGGGCCCCGCGCAGTCCTTCTCACGCACGGTCACCATCGACGCGGGTACGACGTCCGGGGTGCACCCCGACATGACCGTGCTGAACAACGACGGGCTGGTCGGGCGGGTCATCGCCGCGACCAGGACGAGCGCGACCGTGCTGCTGATCGTCGACCGGTCCTCGGTCGTGGGTGGCCGGCTCGGGTCCAACCTCCAGCTCGGCTTCGTGCGTGGAGGAGGCGGCCCCGGCGGCACGCCCCAGCTCACCCTCGACCTGGTCGACACCTCGTCCACCCCGGCTCGCAACGACACGGTCGTCACCTGGGGGAGCCGGCACGGAGCGCCGTACCTTCCGGGGATCCCGATCGGCCGGGTCACCGCGGTCTACGCCAACCCCGGCCAGCTCTCCCATCGAGCCGTGCTGACCCCGTTCGTGGACTTCAGCGCCCTCGACGTGGTCGGCATCGTCGTCGCTCCGGGGACGCACAGCGACCGGACCGTCATCAAGGCAGGGGCGGGTGATGGGCGATGAGGGCCCTGCGCGTCGCTGCCTACGTCGGCCTGCTCGCCCTCGCGGTCGTCGTGCAGGTCAGCGTCTTCGGCTACCTCTCCGTCGACGGGGTGGCCCCGGATCTCGCGCTGCTCGTGGTGGTCGCCGGGGCGGCCGTGCGTGGGGCCGAGTTCGGTGCCGTCCTCGGGTTCTGCGCCGGGCTGCTACTCGACCTGGCGCCCCCCGCCGACCATGTCGCGGGCCGTTGGGCACTGGCGCTCGTCGTGGTCGGCTACCTCGCCGGTCGGCTGAAGGGAGACCTCGACCGCTCCGCGGTCGCCTGGGTCGCCACGGTCGCGGGCTCCGCCTTCGTCGGGACCTCCCTGTTCGCCCTGTCCGGACTGGTCGCCCGCGACCCGTCGGCACCGGTCGGTGAGGCCCTGCGGGTCATCGCCATCAGCGTCGGGTACGACGTGCTGCTGACCCCGCTGCTCCTCCCCGTCCTCGTCCGGCTGTTCCGCCGCCTCCGCCCACCCGCATTGGCCTTCTGATGGAGCTCATCGGACGGATCCGCCGCCGCGCGGGCCAGGTCCCCAGCGCCACCAGGGGGAGGCTTCGGCTGATCGTCGTCCAGGTGCTGGTGCTGTCCCTGTTCGCGACGCTGTTCACCCGGCTGTGGTACCTGCAGGTGCTCAGTGGTCCCGCCTACCAGGCCCAGGCGGCCGAGCAGTCGATCCGGGAGCTCGTCGTCCAGCCCACCCGCGGGCTGATCGTCGACGACATGGGCCGCCCCCTCGTGGCGAACCGGACCTCGTGGGTGGTCACCGTCGACCGCTCCATGCTGCAGCGGATGTCGACCGACCAGCAGTCCACCCTGCTGCACCGGCTGGCGGCCGCCGTCGGCGAGGGGTATCGGAAGGTGCACGCGCGCCTGTTGTTGTGCGGAGCGACAGGAGCGGTACGGGGCAGCTGCTGGAACGGCTCGCCGTACCAGCCCGTCCCGGTCGCCGACGACGTCCCCCAGAAAGTGGCCGTCTCGATCATGGAGCAGGGGGAGGACTTCCCCGGCGTACTCGTGGGGCAGGCGAGCACACGCGCCTACCCCTCGCCGTACGGCGTGAACGCGGCCGGGCTGCTGGGCTACCTGAGCCCGATCACCGCCTCGGAGCTGAAGATCGCCCAGAAGGACCACGACACGACGCTCAACGGCGCCTCGTTGGTCGGGCGGGCGGGACTCGAGCTCGAGTACGACAAGTACCTGCGCGGCCGGCCCGGCTCCCAGCGGGTCGCGGTCGACTCGCAGGGACACGTGCTCGGCACCACCGGCACGGTCAAGGGACGCGTCGGGGACACCTTGGTGACCTCCATCGACGCCAAGGTCCAGTCGGTCGTCGAGCACCAGCTGGCATCGACGATCCACCTGGCCCGGCGCACCTACGACCCGGTCACCCACCGCAACTACGTGGCCGACTCCGGAGCCGCGGTCGTGCTCGACGCCCGCAACGGCCGGGTCGTCGCGATGGCCGGCTACCCGACGTACAACCCGAACCTGTGGGTCGGCGGCATCACCTCGAAGCAGTTGAAGCGGCTGTACTCCAAGAAGGCCGGCGACCCGCTGCTGTTCCGTCCCACGCAGGGCCAGTTCGCCCCCGGGTCGACCTGGAAGCCGTTCCTGACCGCCGGTGCCTTCGCCCATGGGCTCGGGCCGAACACCCGCTTCGACTGTTCGCCCAGCTTCCAGGTGGGCAACCGCCTGTTCAAGAACTACGAGTCCGAGTCCTACGGGATGATCGGCTTCGCCGAGGCGCTCCAAGTCTCGTGCGACACGTTCTTCTACCGGGTCGGCTACCACTTCTGGAAGAAGTACGGCAGCGACCCGGCCAACGTCCACGCACGGGATCCGCTCGTCCACGAGGCGAAGCTGTTCGACTTCGGGAAGCCGACCGGGGTGGACCTGCCGGGCGAGGCCGCCGGCCGCGTCGCCGACCGCGCCTGGAAGCTCGCCTACTGGAAGGCCAACAAGAGCTACTACTGCCGCCTCGGCAAGAAGCCCGGAGACGACTTCATCCATGTCTTCGCCCGCCAGTTCTGCATCGACGGCTACACCTACCGCGCGGGTGACTCGGTGAACTTCTCGATCGGCCAGGGCGACACGCTGGTCACCCCGCTGCAGTCGGCGCGGGCGTACGCCGCCCTGGCCAACGGCGGCACCCTGTTCGCCCCGCGCATCGCGAAGGCGGTCGTCGGGCCGGACGGACGGCTCGTGAAGAGGATCCCGCCGAAGGTCGTCGGCCACGTGCGGATGACCAAGCAGACCCAGCACTACATCGACCAGGCGCTGCTCGGAACCACAAGGGTCGGCACCACCGCCTGGAAGTTCCTCGGCTTCCCCCTCGACAAGGTCCACGTCCGCTCGAAGACGGGTTCGGCCGAGGTCTACGGCAAGCAGAGCACGTCGTGGGTGGCGTCGTACGACAAGCGCTACGTGGTGCTGATGATGGTCACCCAGGGTGGCACCGGCTCGGGCACCGTCGGTCCGGCGGTCCGCCGGATCTGGGAGTCCCTGTACGGCGTACGCGGCATGGCGGTCCACCCCTCGAAGGCGGAGCTTCCGGACGCGAGACCCCCGTCCGGCCTGCCGATCTTCACCAGCCACGGCGAGATCCTGCCGCCGCGGACCCGGACGAGGAGGACGACCCGATGACGGTGCTGAGCACGTCCCGGTCGAGGGCCGGGCTGCTCGAGTCCCGGGCCGGCGTGGGCGTGGTGCGCCTCGACTGGTTGCTGACGGCGGCGACCGGGGGGCTGCTTGTGCTCGGTGCGCTCCTGGTCTGGTCGGCGACCTATGCCCGCGACGACCTCACCGGTGGGGACCCGAACGCCTACCTGAAGAGGCAGCTGGTCAACATCGCGATCGGAGTCGTGCTCGCGGTGCTGATCATGGCGACCGACCGTCGCTGGGTTCGGATTCTCGCACCGTTGGTCTATGCGGGCTCGATCGTCGGACTGGTGCTGGTCCTGGTCATGGGTACCACCGTCAACGGCTCACGCTCGTGGATCGACGTCGGCTCACTCAGCATCCAACCCGCCGAGTTCGCCAAGCTCGCCGTGGTGGTGGGGATGGCACTGCTGGTCGCCGAGCGCACCGAAGGCTCGTTGCGGGCCAGGGAGGTCGGCTCGGTCGACGTCGTGGGCATGCTCGCGATCGCCGCGCTGCCGGCGGCGCTGATCCTGCTCCAGCCGGACCTGGGCACGATGCTGGTGCTGTCGGCCACCGTGTTCGGGGTCCTCGCGGTGTCCGGCGCCCCCCGCGGCTGGCTCGTCTCACTGGCGGTCGGCGGCGTCGCGGCGGCCGCGGTTGCGGCGAGGCTGGGGGTGCTCAAGACCTACCAGGTCGACCGTTTCCTCGCGTTCACGAACCCCACGCTCGACCCGCGGGGGGCCGGCTACAACACCACACAGGCCAGGATCGCGATCGGGAACGGCGGCGTGTTCGGGCAGGGGCTCTTCAACGGCTCGCAGACCAAGGCCGGCTTCGTCCCCGAGCAGCACACCGACTTCATCTTCACCGTCGCCGGTGAGGAGCTCGGGCTGGTCGGCTCGGCCGTCCTCATCGGGCTGCTGCTTGTGGTGATCTGGCGGGCGTTGACGATCGCCGCTCGAGCCGACGACCTGTTCGGCCGGCTGGCGGCGGCCGGCATCGCCTGCTGGTTTGGTTTCCAAGCGTTCCAGAACATCGGCATGTGCCTGGGGATCATGCCGGTGACCGGCGTACCGCTCCCGCTCGTGTCGTACGGCGGGTCGTCGATGTTCGCAAGTCTGATGGCGATCGGCCTGCTCCAGAACATCCATCTGCGCGCGGCGTCCGGGTTCGGACGGGTGAAGCCTCGAGGGTGAGGCTGAGCTATTTCGGCGCCAGGGACCGTGCGTAGCGCAGACCATGGTTGGCCCATCGCGACAGGTTGTCGTCGTCCTCGACCGCCTCGGCGTCCACGCGGAGCCAGCCGTCCATCGCTCGACCGCGCATCTCGAAACGGCGCACGAGCGGCTCGTCGACGAGCGATTCGGTCATCGCGGGGTCGATACGCAACAGGAGCCCGCCGGCGCTGCTTGCGCTGACTGCCATGTTCCCGTTGACGAGGAAGGCGAGCCCCCCGAACATGGCCCTCTCGCTCAGCCCGGGTTCGTCCTCGACGACCCCCCTGATGCGGTCGGCCAGCTTCTCGTCGTACGCCATGGGAGGCAGTATCGCGCGACCCACCCCCGTTGGTCGCTTCCGGGCCCGCATTGCCGACCGGAGGTCGACTTGCAAGGGTGGTGTCCATGAGTGACATGTGGATGGACTCCGCCGATGACCCACGCACCTATGGCAACCCGCAGGGCGAGAAGGCAACGCTTCGGGAGTATTTGGGCAACTACCGGTTGACGCTGAGGATGAAGTGCGACGGCCTCGACGCCGAGCAGCTGGCTCGCAGGTCCGTTCCGCCGAGCACCCTCAGCCTGCTCGGACTGGCCCGGCACCTGGCCCAGGTGGAGAACCACTGGTTCCAAAGGGTGCTTCAAGACAAGACTGCCGGCCCTCGCCTGTTCAAGCGTGACGACGACCCGGACTGGGACTTCAACGGTGCCGTCGCTGATGCGGGGGCGGTGGCGGAGGCGTTCGCGGCGTGGCAGGCGGAGATCGTGGCCGCCGACGAGTGGCTCGATGGCCTGGACG
>JBOHDW010000371.1:0-4891 GCA_050700795.1 Nocardioidaceae bacterium
GCGCAGCGGTACGGCGGCCCACCAGGTGCACCAGGCTATCAGGACCACCGCCCCTAGATATCCCCACGGCATCCGGGCACCGTAACAACCGCCCGGGCTCCAGGGCGGCACCCTCTCGCGCGGGCGGCGGTGTCTTCGGTTCGCGGATGACCCCAGCCAATGGTCATGAACTGCACACTCGCCGTACAAAATCACGCGGTTGGGGACCAAACCGCATGACTCGGCGGGCCGAGTAGGCTGACCGAACTCCCCCCGCTCTCGCAGAACCAGGAGCCGCCCATGGCCACGACACAGCCGCGGTCTCCGGGGTGGGCCGTCCCCGTCGTCGACATCGGCCCGTACGTCGACGGTGGCAGCCCCGACCAGCGGGCCGCGGTTGCCGCGGCGATCGACCGGGCCTGCCGCGAGGTCGGCTTCATCCAGCTCCTCGGCCACGGCATCCCGGACGCGACGATCGACGGGCTGGCCACCGCGATGGACGCGCTGTTCGACCTGCCGCTCGAGGTCAAGAAGGCGTACCGCACCGCCCCCGAGATCAATCGCGGCTACACGCCGCCGCAGACGGAGTCGCTCAGCCTCAGCCTCGGAGTCGAGTCGGCGAGCCGGATGAACGACTTCTTCGAGGCCTTCAACGTCGGGGTCAGCGCCTCGGAGTACCCCTCACTGACGCTCCCGGACGAGCACTACCCCGGCAATCTGTGGCCGGTCGAGCCCGCCGGGTTCTCGGCTGCGGTCTCGCGCTACTTCGACGAGGCCGGCCGGGTGGCTCGCACCCTCACCACGATCTTCGCCGCCGCCCTCGGACTGCCCGAACGGTTCTTCGACGGCTACACCGACCACTCCTGTGACGTGCTGCGGATGAACAACTACGCGCTGCCCCCCGGCACGGTCAGCCTCGACGGCGACCTGACCGGCATGGGTGAGCACACCGACTACGGCATCGTGACCGTCTTGTGGGCCGACCAGGCGCCGGGCCTCCAGGTTCTCGGCACCGACAACGTCTGGTACGACGTCCGCCCGCTCGACGGAGCTCTGCTGGTCAACCTCGGCGACCTCACGGCGAGGTGGACCAACGAACGGTGGATGTCGACGCTGCACCGGGTCAAGCCGCCGATCGTCGACGGGGCGATCCAGCGACGGAGGTCGGCGGCCTACTTCCACGACGGCAACGTCGACGCCGTCGTGTCGACGATCCCCACGTGCCTCGACCGGGACGGCACCTCGCGCTACCAGCCGATCACGATCGGCGAGCACGTCGCGGCGAAGCTCGCCGGTTCGAGGGCCGGCCGGGCGAACCTGACCGCGACCCGCGAGGCGGAGCGAGTGCGCGCCGCCTCGACCTGACCCGCGGTCCAACCGCGGCGACCCGGACCGGTCGAAGTCGACCGGCCGAGCATCCACTCAGGGCCGCCACCCCGGCGGGGGATCCTCACCGACCAGGCCGTCGACCGCCTCGCGGAGCAGGTCCGCGTGCCCGGTGTGCCGCCCGTACTCCTCGATGAGGTCGAGGACCAGCCGGCGCAGGCTGGCGTGTCGCCCGTCGGGCCAGGACACGTCGGCGAGCTGGTCGAGCCCGCCGTCGGCCAACGCGGCGGACAGTGTCGCCCTGGAGCGCTGCACGGCTTCGTCCCAGAGGGCGTAGAGCTGTTCGGGGGCGTCGTGGGCCGCGGAGGTGAACTCCCAGTCGGCATCGTCGTCCCAGTTGGCCTCGTCCCAAGGTCCCTGGGGCGACTCGCCGCGGAACTTGGTGCTGAAGGTGTGGTCCTCAATCAGGGCAAGGTGCTTGAGCAGGCCGCCCAGGGTCAGCGAAGAGACGCCCATGCGGGCCCGGAGTCCGGCCCCGTCGAGGCCGCCCGCCTTCCAGCGAAAGGTGCTGCGCAACCGGTCGAGGGCACCGGTGAGGTGTTCGGCCTCGGTGCCGGCCACCGGGGGTTCCCAGGGAGTGTCCGTCGTTACCATGGGGCCACCGTAAGGGGTTATGTGGACGTATCGTTTCCGGATTTGTGAGAACCTGCGCGGGTGGACACCACCAACCCCACCGCCCGGGCGCTGCTCTGCCTCGAGCTGCTGCAAGGCAGCCCCGGTATCAACGCGGACCGGCTCGCGGACAAGCTCGGCGTCTCGGAGCGGGCCGCCCGAAGGTACGTCGGCATCCTCCGTGAGGCCGGCATCCCGGTCGAGTCCGCGCGCGGGCCCGGCGGTGGCTACCGACTCGGTCGGGGGCTGCGCCTTCCACCGCTGACCTTCAGCGCCGCCGAGGCGCTCGGCCTGGTGATGGCGGTGCTCGACGGGCACCACCAGGCGGGCGACCCGACCGACCCGGTGGGCAACGCACTCGGCAAGATCGTGCGCGCCCTCCCAGAGCCGGTCGCCGCGCAGGCCGAGGCGGTCCGCCGGACCACCGCTCCGGTACCCGACCGAGCCGCGGCCCGGCCCGATCCCGGCATCACCTCGAGTCTCGTGCAGGCCTGCTCGGACCACCTCCGGGTTCGGCTCAGCTACCGCTCCGAGGCCGGGACGGAGTGGGTCACGGAGGCCGAGCCGTGGGCGGTCGTGGTACGCCACGGCAGGTGGTACCTGCTGTGCCGCTGCCACCCAAGCCTCGCGCTGCGGGCCTACCGCGTCGATCGGGTGGGCTCGGTGGAGGTGCTCAACGACACCTTCACCCCGCCGGCGGAGCTCGACCCGATCGCCCTCCTGGAGGAGCACCTCTCCGTCGGTTGGGAGTACGACGTCGAGGTGGTCATCGCCGCACCCCTCGACACGGTGGCGCGGTGGGTGCCCCGAACCCTGGGGCGGCTCGAGCCGATCGACACCGAGACCACCCGCCTGGTCGGCAGCACCGGCAACCCGACGTGGTACGCCGAGCGGCTCGCGGCGATCCCGGCGTCGTACCGGATCGAGGGCTGCCCCGAGCTCCGAGACGCTGCCCGCCGGATGGGGCGGCGTCTCCTGGCGGCCTCCCGAACGTCGAGCTCCCAGTGAGCTGAGCAACTCCGTTTCCGGCGCCGGAAGGGCTCCCGTCGAGGTCGGAGCGGAGCCCGCCGGCCGAGAACTTCCTGCGGTTGGTGCTTGACGCCGGTGCGGCCCGCGGGACTAACTTGACTTAGTTGTATGAACGAATCGACTGCGAAGGGTCGGCCTGAGCGCCATCGATTGGCGCAGCTGCGGCCCAGACCGAGGGAGCACGATGACCACCAGCATGGACGAAAGACCCACCGCACTCTCAGATGACGATGCGAACCTCAAGAAGGACTTCGGCACCATCGGCCTGCTCTTCGCGGCCATCGGCTCGATCATCGGGTCGGGCTGGCTGTTCAGCTCGCTGCATGCGTCCGAGCAGGCCGGACCCGCGGCGATCATCTCCTGGGTGGTCGCCACGATCATGTTCTTGCTGATCGGGCTCAGCTACGCCGAGCTGGGGGTGATGTTCCCCCGCAGTGGAGGCGTCGCTCGTTACCCGCACTACGCATGGGGGTCGTTCGCGAGCTACTCGATGGGCTGGGTGACCTGGCTGGCCTGCGCCGCCGTCGCGTCCGTGGAGGTCTCCGCCGTGCTGACCTACGCGACGTCGTACGTTTCCTGGCTGGAGCACCCGAACGCCACCCTCACCGCCGGGGGGCTGGTGATCGCGATCATCCTGATGGCGGTGTTCGTGGCGGTCAACGCCTTCGGCGTGCGCTGGTTCGCCCGAATCAACAACGTGCTGGTCTGGTGGAAGCTGGCCATGATCATCCTGGTCATCCTCGCCTTCGTGATCACCGCATTCCATGGCGCAAACTTCCATCTCCACACCAGCAACGGCACCGGCTTCGCGCCGTACGGCCTGAAGGGTGCCTTCGAGGCGATCCCCGCCGCGGGCATCGCGTTCTCGTTCCTCGGGTTCCGCCAAGGGATCGAGCTCGCGGGCGAGACCAACAACCCCCGACGCAACGTGCCGCTCACGCTCATCGGCTCGGTGCTGATCTGCGGTGTCCTCTACATCCTGCTGCAGGTCGCCTTCATCGGGTCGATCCCCTCCCACACCATCGCCTCGGGCGGCTGGGCCGCCCTCGGTGGTACCCACCCGACCCTGGTGGCCTCCGGCGGCGCCTCGGCGACGTTCAGCCCACTGGCCGTGGTGGCGAGCATCCTGGGGCTTGGTTGGCTGGCCGGGCTGCTGTACGCCGACGCGATCATCTCGCCGAGTGACACCGGGCTGATCTACACCAGTGTCACCGCCCGGATGTCCTACGCCATGGGTCGGAACCGCAACGCCCCGGCCATCCTGGCCAAGGTCAGCGGGGCTGGGGTCCCGTGGCCGAGCCTGATCCTGGCCTGGATCGTCGGATGCATCTTCTTCCTGCCGTTCCCGAGCTGGCAGAGCCTGGTCGGCATCGTGACGTCGCTGACCGTGCTCTCCTTCGGCAGTGGAGCCATCGCCCTGCTCACCTTCCGCAAGCAGCTGCCCGACCAGGAGCGGCACTTCCACCTCAAGCTCGCCTGGGTCATCGCGCCGCTGGCCCTGCTGTCCACCAACCTGATCATGTACTGGGCGGGCTGGGACCAGGTCTGGAAGATGATGATCGCCGTGGCGCTCGGGTACGTGCTGCTGGCCATCTTCCAGTTCGTCGACCGGAACAAGCGCCGGGCCCCTCAGCTCGACTTCCAGTACGGCTGGTGGGTGCTGGTCTGGTTCGGTGGGATCACCTTGGTCAGCTACCTGGGCAGCTACTCCGGTGTCGGCGGCAAGACGGACGCCGGCGAAGCCAACTGGTACGGCTTCAACGGCGGGGTCGTCGCGAACGTGATCTTGACGATCGTGGTGCTCGCCGTTGCGTGGTACTGCCAGCTGCCCAGCCAACGCGTCCAGGAGATCCTCAACCAGGTCGAGGACGACGAGGTCGTGGGC
>JBOHDW010000372.1:0-2877 GCA_050700795.1 Nocardioidaceae bacterium
GCCTGACCACGTTGCTGAAGATGAACCAAGTCGACGGCTTCGACTGCCCGAGCTGTGCCTGGCCCGACCCCGATCCCGACCGTCGCAAGACCGCCGAGTTCTGCGAGAACGGCGCGAAGGCGGTGGCGTGGGAGGCGACCCGCAAGCGGGTCGGCCCGGAGTTCTTCGCCGCCCACTCGATCGCCGAGCTGCGCCAGTTGAGCGACCACGAGCTGGAACGCTCCGGACGACTCACCGAGCCGATGTATCTGCCCGAGGGCGCGTCGTACTACCAACCGATCAGCTGGGACGCGGCGTTCAAGCTGGTGGCCGATCGCCTCAAGACGCTCGACGACCCGAACCGGGCGGTCTTCTACACCAGCGGTCGGGCCAGCAACGAGGCCGCCTTCACCTACCAGCTGCTGGCGCGGCGCCTGGGCACCAACAACCTGCCCGACTGCTCGAACATGTGTCACGAGTCGAGCGGGGCGGCGCTGTCCCAGGTGATCGGCATCGGCAAGGGCGTGGTCACCCGTGCCGATATCGCCGAGTTCGCCGACCTGATCATCATCGCGGGCCAGAACCCGGGCACGAACCACCCACGGATGCTGACCGCTCTCGAGGAGGCCAAGAAGCGCGGGGCCAGGATCATCGCGATCAACCCGCTGCCCGAGGCCGGCTTCGGGCGGTTCCACAACCCGCAGACCCCCAAGGGGCTGGTCGGGGGAGGCACCCAGCTCGCCGACCGACTGGTGCCGGTGCGGGTCAACGGCGACCTTGCCCTGTTCAACGGGGTGAACAAGGTGCTGACCGAGCGTGAGGACGCGGCACCCGGGACCGTCTTCGACCGGGACTTCCTCGACCGGTCCTGCGACGGCCTCGACGATGCGGTGCAGGCGTGGCGTGCCCTGGACTGGTCGGTCATCGAGCGGCAGAGCGGGCTGACCCGTCGCGCCATCGAGGAGATCGCCGACGACGTCGTACGGGCCGGCAGCGTCGTCGTGTGCTGGGCGATGGGGCTGACCCAGCACAAGAACGCGGTCGCCACGATCCGGGAGATCGCCAACTTCCTGCTGCTGGGCGGCAACATCGGACGTCCGGGCGCCGGACCGTCCCCGATCCGCGGCCACTCCAACGTGCAGGGCGACCGGACCATGGGGATCTGGGAGAAGATGCCCGACGCGTTCCTCGACAAGATCAGTGCCGAGTTCGGTTTCGACCCGCCACGAGAGCACGGCTGGGACACGGTCGACTCGATCCGGGCCCTCCGCGACGGGAAGGTGGACGTCTTCTTCGCTCTCGGTGGCAACTTCGCCTCGGCCACACCCGACACGGAGGTGACCGAGGCAGCGCTGGGCAACTGTGCCCTGACCGTGCACGTGGCGACGAAGCTGAACCGGTCGCACGTCTGCCATGGCAAGGAGGCCCTGCTGCTGCCCTGCCTGGGCAGGACCGAGAAGGACGTCCAGGCGGGAGGGGAGCAGTTCGTCACCGTCGAGGACTCGATGGCGATGGTGCATGCGTCCACCGGCAAGCTGCTGCCCGGCTCCGCGCAGATGCGCAGCGAGGTCTCGATCATCACAGGCCTCGCGCAGGCGCTGTTCGGCAACGACCTGGGCTGGCGGGAGATGGGCGACGACTACTCGGTGATCCGCAAGCACATCGAGCACGTCGTCCCGGGCTTCCAGGCCTACGAGGAGCGGGTCCGGGCACCCGGTGGCTTCACCCTGCCCCGACCACCGCACGACAGCCGCACCTTCGCGACCGACAACGGGAAGGCACACCTGACGGTCAACCCCCCGACCACCGTCGAGGTGCCCGAAGGGCACCTGCTGCTGCAGACCGTCCGCTCGCACGACCAGTTCAACACGACCATCTACGGGCTCAACGACCGCTATCGCGGCATCAAGGGCGGCCGCAAGGTCGTCTTCGTCAACCCGGCGGACCTGGCCGAGCATGGCTTGACCGACGGCGACATCGTCGACGTGATCAGCGACTACGACGGTCGCGAGCGCCGGGCCAAGGCCTTCCGCGCCGTCTCGTATCCGACGACGAAGGGGTGTGTGGCGGCCTACTTCCCCGAGGCGAACGTGCTGGTGCCGCTCGACTCGGTGGCCGAGGTCAGCAACACCCCTGCCTCGAAGTCGGTGATCGTCCGGCTGGAACGCGCGAGCTGACCTAGAGGCGTCCGGACTGCACGACCCGGCTCAGGAACTGCTGCGTTCGCGGCTCGCGGGGGTTCTCGAAGATGTCCTGGGCGGTCCCGCGTTCGCAGATCAAGCCGTCGTCGAGGAAACACACCTGGCTCGCCACCTCCTTGGCGAACCCCATCTCGTGGGTGGCCAGGAGCATGGTGAGACCTCCGCTGGCCAGCTGACGGACGATCTCCAGCACGTCGCCGACCAGCTCGGGGTCGAGGGCGGCCGTGATCTCGTCGAGCAGCATCACCCGGGGTTGCATCGCCAGCGCGCGGACGATCGCCACCCGTTGCTGCTGACCGCCCGACAGGCTGTCCGGGTACGCCTGCGCCTTCTCGGCCATGCCGACCGACTCGAGCAGCCGCATGGCCAGGTCGCGGGCATCGGTCTTGTTGACCCCCTCGACCCGGGTCGGACCCAAAACGATGTTCTCGATGACCGACATGTGCGGGAAGAGGTTGTAGCTCTGGAAGACGATCCCCACGTCGCGGCGCAACGCGTTGAGGTCGACGCCCGCGCCCGTCACGGTGTCCCCGTCGATGCGGATCTCGCCGGAGTTGATCTCCTCCAACGCGTTGACGCAGCGCAGCAGGGTGGACTTGCCGGAGCCGGAGGCACCGATGAGGCAGACCACCTCATGGCGTTCGACGGCCAGCGAGACGCCCTTGAGCACCTCGCTGTGACCATAGGACTTGTGGAC
>JBOHDW010000373.1:0-6716 GCA_050700795.1 Nocardioidaceae bacterium
TCCCTGAACGACGCGTTCATCATACTCGACGAGGCCCAGAACACCTCACCGGAGCAGATGAAGATGTTCCTGACCCGGCTCGGCTTCGGCTCGAAGATGGTGGTCACCGGGGACGTCACCCAGGTCGACCTGCCCTCCGGCACGAAGTCCGGCCTGCGCATCGTTGAGGGGATCCTCGACGGGATCGAGGACGTCTCGTTCAACCGGCTGACCGCCCACGACGTGGTGCGGCACCGCCTGGTGGGCCGGATCGTGGCGGCGTACGACGAGTTCGAGGCCCGTCGCCCGGAGACGGGACGCGGACTGAGCCCCCGGTGAGCACCAGGTGAGCATCGACATCCTCAACGAGTCCGGCGCCGGCGTCGACGTCAAGGCGCTGGCCGCGCTGGCCCGCTTCGTGATGGACCGGATGCGGGTGCACCCACAGGCCGAGCTGTGCGTGAAGCTCGTCGACGAGGCAACCATCGCCGAGCTCAACGAGCAATGGATGGAGAAGCCCGGACCGACCGACGTGCTGGCCTTCCCGATGGACGAGCTGCGCCCCGGCCTGGTCAACGTCGACCCCGAGGAAGGGGTCCTCGGCGACCTCGTGCTCTGCGTCGCGGTGGCCGAACGACAGGCGCGCGAGGCCCGGGCGGCGGGGCAGGCGGGGTACTCCACCGAGGACGAGGTCGACCTGCTGACCGTGCACGGCATCTTGCACCTGCTCGGCTACGACCATGCCCAACCCGAGGACCATCGCGAGATGTTCGCGCTGCAGGCGCGGCTGCTCGCCGAGTGGCAGGGCGTTCGACACGGCGAGACCGTGCCCGGCGACGAGATCACGATGCCATGACGTTCGTGGACGGATGGGTGCTCGCGCTCGCCGCGGTGCTCGTCGTGGTGGCCGGCCTCTTCAGCAGCGCCGATGCGGCCCTGTCGTCGTTCTCCAAGGCGCGCGCCGAGGAGCTCGTCGAGGAGGGCCGCTCGGGAGGCGATCGGCTGCTGCGCATCGCCGAGGACCCGGCGCGCTACATCAACAGCGCGCTGCTGCTGCGGATGCTGTGCGAGATCGCCGCCATCGTGCTCGTCGCGTCCGTCGTACGCGACCTGGTCGGCTCGCGATGGTGGGCCATCGTCGTCTCTATCGCGGTCATGCTCGTGGTCTCCTTCGTGGTGATCGGCGTCGCGCCCCGCACGCTCGGTCGGCAGCACTCGGAGCGCGTCGCACGGCTCTCCGCGGGACCGGTGCTCGCGTTCACCCGGGTGCTCGGGCCGATCCCTAAGCTGCTGATCCTGGTCGGCAACGCCATCACCCCTGGGCGTGGCTTCAGCGAGGGGCCGTTCGCATCCGAGGCCGAGCTTCGGGAGCTGGTCGACCTTGCTGAGGCCAGCAGCGTCATCGAGTCGGGCGAGCGCGAGATGATCCACTCGGTCTTCGAGCTCGGCGACACCATCGCTCGTGAGGTGATGGTGCCGCGCACCGACGTGGTCTTCATCGAACGCAACAAGACGTTGCGCCAGGCCATGTCGCTGGCGCTGCGCAGCGGCTTCTCGCGGATCCCCGTGGTCGGCGACAGCCTGGACGACGTCGTGGGGTTCGCCTACATCAAGGACATCACCAAGCGGGTCTTCGACCGGCACGAGGCCGAGACCACCGAGCGGATCGAGTCCGTGATGCGCCCGGTGCTCTATGTGCCCGACTCCAAGCCGGTCGACGAGCTGCTCCGTGAGATGCAGGCCGAGCGCAAGCACGTGGCCATCGTCGTCGATGAGTACGGCGGCACGGCCGGCCTGGTGACCATCGAGGACGTCCTGGAGGAGATCGTCGGCGAGATCACCGACGAGTACGACCAGGCGGAGGACGACACGGTGCACCTGGCCAACGGGAGTGTTCGGGTGTCCTCGCGCTATCCGGTCGACGACCTCGAGGACATCTGCGGCGTGGCGATCGACGACGACGACGTCGACAGCGTCGGGGGGCTGATGGCCAAGCACCTCGGCCGGGTGCCCATCGCGGGGTCGGTCGTCGTGGTCGACGGGCTGCGCTTCGAGGCCGAGAGCCCGGCCGGTCGGCGCAACCGGATCGGCACGGTGGTGATCACGCCCGTCGCTCCGCCCCAGGCGGTGACCTCGGACGCGGAGGAGGAGGAGTCCCGTGCCTGAGCTGTCCGACGCCGAGGACCTCAAGCTCGTCACGTTGGCCCGCTCCGCTCGCGCACGCACCGGGGCCCCCGAGGGAGCCGCCGTGCGCGACCTCGACGGCCGGACCTACGCCGCCGCCGCTGTTCGGCTGCCCTCTCTCGACATCTCCGCGGTCGGCGTCGCCGTCGCGATGGCCGTCTCCTCCGGGGCGCGCGGGCTCGAGGCGGTCGTGTTGACCGGCCCGGACGGCGTACCGGATGGGGAGCTTGCGGTGGTTCGGGAGCTGGCCGGGCCCGGGGTTCCGGTCCACCTCGTCGCGGCCGACGGCACCCTGCTCGCCTCGAGCAGCACCTGACCGCGATGACGACGGCGAAGGACCGGATGCTCGCGGGCGAGGAGTACGTCGTCGACGCCGAACTGATCGACGAGCAGCGCCGGGCGGCCCAGTTGATGGCGCTGTTCAACGCCCCGGGCACCTCCGGGTCCGAGCTGAAGCGGCTGCTCACCGAGCTGCTCGAGTCGGTCGGGGAGGGCGTGGTGGTACGGCCGCCGTTGTACGTCGACTACGGCGCCCACCTCACGATCGGCACCGGGACCTTCGTGAACTTCGGGCTGGTGGCGCTCGACTGTGCCCCGATCACGATCGGCGCCGACGTCCAGATCGGGCCGAATGTGCAGCTGCTCACCCCGACCCACCCCGTCGACCCGGAGCGGCGCCGGGCGAAGTGGGAGTCGGCGCGACCGATCACGATCGGCGACAACGTGTGGCTCGGTGGCGGGGCGATCGTGCTCCCAGGCGCGCGCATCGGTGCGGACACCGTGGTCGGCGCGGGGGCGGTGGTGACCGGGAGCCTGCCGGCCGCCGTGGTCGCGGTGGGGAACCCGGCGCGCGTCGTACGACGGGTGAACTCCATGGAAGACCCAACTTCCACATCCCGCTAGATTGGTCTTGTGAGTTCTCCGGGAACCGTCGGCCGGCCGGCCCACGAACAGGCTGTGGCACGCCTGCGGGCGTCGTACGCCGCGATCCCGGCCGGGCGGACGGTGCGCCTGGCGAAGAAGACCTCGAACCTGTTCCGGCCCCGTCAGGCGAACGCTGCCCCGGGGCTGGACGTGTCGGGGCTCGGGGGTGTGGTCGAGCTCGACGAGGCGGCCCAGACCGCCGACGTGCAGGGCATGTGCACCTACGAGAACCTCGTCGACGTGACGTTGGCACACGGGTTCATCCCCTACGTCGTGCCGCAGCTGCGCACGATCACCCTCGGCGGTGCGGTGAGTGGGCTCGGCATCGAGAGCACGTCGTTCCGCAGCGGCCTTCCGCACGAGTCGGTCCTGGAGATGGACGTGCTGACCGGCGACGGGCAGGTCGTCACGACCCGTCCGGGTGAGCCGCTCTTCGATGCGTTCCCGAACTCCTACGGCTCCCTCGGGTACACCACCCGGATCCGGATCAAGCTCGAGCCCGTGCCGGGCTACGTCGACCTGCGCCACGTGCGCTTCGACGGCCTCGACGCCCTCGCCAAGACCCTCGACGCCGTCGTCGCGGAGGGCGCCTTCGAGGGTCGGCGCATCGACGGCATCGACGGGGTGGTCTTCGAACCAGGAGAGGCCTACCTGACGCTGGCCACCTGGACGGACGTCCGTCCAGCCGTCACCACCGACTACACCGGCATGGAGATCTACTTCCGCTCGCTGCGGCAGCGGGAGACCGACACGTTGACGATCTACGACTACCTGTGGCGGTGGGACACCGACTGGTTCTGGTGCTCGGGCGCGTTCGGCCTGCAGGACCCGAGGATCCGCCGGCTGTGGCCGCGACGGTGGCGGCGCAGCGACGTGTACCACCGCATCGTCGGGCTCGAGAACCGCTACGGCGTGATGGCCCGGCTCGACCGGAGGCGTGGCAAGCCCGAGCGGGAACGGGTCGTGCAGGACGTCGAGATTCCGGTCGACCGGCTCGGCGAGTTCCTGCGCTGGTTCGACACCGACATCGGGATGCGGCCGGTGTGGCTGTGCCCGCTGCGCAGCACGCGCCGGTGGCCGTCGTACCCGTTGGAGCCGGGGCAGACCTACGTCAACGTCGGCTTCTGGGGGACGGTGCCGATCGAGCCCGGCGCGACCGACGGTGACAAGAACCGCGCCGTGGAGGCGAAGGTCCACGAGCTCGGCGGCCACAAGAGCCTCTACTCGGACTCGTACTACGACCGCGAGACCTTCGAAGAGCTCTACGACGTGGCGTTCCAGAAGCAGGTCAAGCAGAAGACAGATCCCGACGACCGATTGACCGGTCTCTACGAAAAGGCGGTGAAACGTCGATGACGACGACGACAACCCGGCACACGATGACGATCGGCGAGGCCTTCTCGCGGATCATGCCGAACGGCGTGCCGTTCCGGTTCACCGCGTACGACGGCAGCGTGGCCGGCTCGCCGGACTCACCCATCCGGCTCGACCTGCTCAACGAGCGAGGGCTCTCCTACATCCTGACCGCTCCCGGCGACCTGGGCCTGGCGCGCGCCTACGTCTCGGGTGACCTCGACGTGCATGGGGTGCACCCGGGCGACCCCTACGCGGCGCTGGTGCGGCTGCAGCGGGAGCTGCGCGACATCAAGGTGACCCCGGCCGACGCGCTGGCGATCGTGCGTGGGCTGGGCTGGACACACCTGAGGCCACCGCCGGCGCCACCGCAGGAGACGCTGCCGCGCTGGCGCCGGGTGGTCGAGGGGCTGCGGCACTCCAAGACCCGCGACGCAGAGGCGATCCACCACCACTACGACGTCTCGAACCGGTTCTACGAGATGGTCCTGGGGCCGTCCATGACCTACACGTGCGCCTGCTTCCCGACCGCCGACGCGACCCTCGAGGAGGCTCAAGAGTTCAAGTACGACCTGGTCGCCCGCAAGCTCGGCCTCGAGCCGGGGATGACCCTGTTGGACGTCGGTTGCGGCTGGGGCGGCATGGTGCGGCACGCCGCCAAGAAGTACGGCGTCCGCGCGGTCGGGGTCACGCTCAGTCACGAGCAGGCCTCCTGGGCACAGGAGGCGATCAAGCGCGACGGCCTCGACGACGTCGCCGAGGTCCGGTTCTCCGACTATCGCGACGTGGCCGAGACCTCCTTCGACCGGATCAGCTCGATCGGCCTGACCGAGCACATCGGGGTTCGCAACTACCCGGCGTACTTCTCCTTCCTGAGGGACCGGCTGGCGCCCGGCGGCCGGCTGCTCAACCACTGCATCACCCGGCCGGACAACATCAAGACCGAGACCGGCGCGTTCATCGACCGCTATGTGTTCCCCGACGGCGAGCTGACCGGCTCCGGGCGGATCATCACCGAGATCCAGAATGTCGGCCTCGAGGTCCGTCACGAGGAGAACCTACGCGAGCACTACGCGATGACGCTGGCCGGCTGGTGCCACAACCTCGAGGAGAACTGGGACGAGTGCGTGCGCGAGGTCGGCGAGGGCACCGCGAGGGTCTGGGGTCTGTACATGGCCGGGTCCCGGCTCTCGTTCGAGCGCAACGAGATCCAGCTCCACCAGGTGCTGGCGGTCAAGCCGCACGACAACGGCGACGCCGACTTCCCGCTGCGGCCCACGTGGTTGAGCTGATCACCTGACACAATCGCGGACGTGCCCGACTTCCGCAGCGGTTTCGCCTGCTTCGTGGGGCGTCCCAACGTCGGCAAGTCGACCCTGACGAACGCGCTGGTGGGCACCAAGGTCGCGATCACGTCGTCGCGGCCGCAGACCACGCGGACGGCGGTCCGCGGGATCGTGAACCGGCCGGACGCCCAGCTGGTCCTGGTCGACACCCCGGGGCTGCACCGTCCCCGCACCCTGCTCGGGGAGCGGCTCAACGCGCTGGTGACCACCACCTGGGGAGAGGTGGACGTGGTCGCCGCGTGCTTCCCGGCGAACGAGAAGGTCGGCCCCGGCGACCGGTTCCTGGTCACCGAGCTGGCCAAGGTGCGGCGTACGACGCGGGTCGCGGTCGCCACCAAGACCGACCTGGCCACCCCCGCGCAGCTCGCCGAGCACCTGTTGTCGATCGTCGCCCTGGGGGAGGAGGTCGGCACCGACTGGGCCGAGGTAGTGCCGGTGTCGGCGAGCTCCGGCCACCAGGTCGGTCTGCTCGCCGATCTGCTGGTCGGGCTGTTGCCTGAGGGGCCGCCGTTGTACCGGGACGGCGAGCTGACCGATGCCCCCGAGGAGGCGATCGTGGCCGACCTCATCCGCGAGGCGGCCCTCGAGGGGGTGCGCGACGAGCTGCCGCACTCGATCGCGGTCCTCGTGGAGGAGATGGTCCCTCGCGAGGGACGCCCCCCCGACCGTCCGCTGCTGGACGTGCGCGCGGACCTCTACGTGGAGAGGTCCAGCCAGAAGGGCATCGTCATCGGCCATCGGGGAGCCCGGCTCCGAGATGTCGGCACGGCCGCTCGCCAGCAGATCGAGGCGCTCTTGGGGACCCCGGTCCACCTCGACCTGCACGTGAAGATCGCCAAGGACTGGCAGCGGGACCCCAAGCAGCTGCGCCGGCTCGGCTTCTAGAGCAGCACCCGCGCCGTCCGGGGGCGGGTCCGCACGTGCCGGCGG
>JBOHDW010000374.1:0-4306 GCA_050700795.1 Nocardioidaceae bacterium
CGTGGTCGGTACGGCGCCGGCCGACGCCGATCCGACCGGAAAGGCGTTGCTCACTACGCTTTGGTCATGACCACCCGGGACGGAGTCTCACCCGCGGTGACCGTCTCGCGGCTCGAGGCGGGGTTCGGCCCGGTACAGGCTCTCGACGGCATCGACCTCGAGGTACGCCGCGGCGAGCTCGTCGGGATCGCCGGCGAGAGCGGCGCCGGCAAGACCACCCTGATCCGCTGCATCTCCGGGGACCTGCCGCCCACCGCGGGACACGTGAGCCTCGCCATCGGGGCGCGCACCGAGGTGGTCTGGCAGGAGCTGGCCCTCTGCGACAACCTCGACGTCGCGTCGAACCTGCTGCTCGGCCGTGAGTCGCGCCGGATGATGTTCGCGCAGGCGCGCGCCCACCGGACCGCCCGTGAGCTGCTGGAGGAGCTCGACCTCGACCTCGGCGGTACGACGCCCTTGGTTGGCGACCTGAACGATGCCCGCCGTCAGCTGCTCGCGGTCGCTCGCGCGGCCAGCTCGAAGCCCGACGTGCTGCTGCTGGACGAGCCGACCGCGCCCCTTGGTGTCGTGGACACCGCGAACGTCGAGCGCATCGTGCGCAAGCTGCACGCCGGCCGTGGCACGGTACTGATGGTCTCCCACGACATCGAGCAGCTGTTCCGGATCGCCGAGCGGATCGTCGTACTCCGCAAGGGGCGCATCGCCGGGGAGGTCGACCCCGCGCGCGGCCACCCCGACGACGTGATCACCCTGCTGTCGGGTCACGAGCTCGAGACCTCCGCCCACCACCAGCTCACCAGGCTCCATGCGCTCACGGACCGGCTGGCCTCCGCGGACCCGTCGTCCTCGCTGCTGATGATCCTCACGGCTCTCGGTACGGCGCTGGGGGCCGACCAGCTCGCCATGCACGTCGTCGACGAGGACGGCGGGCTGCGGCTGGCCTGCTCGCTCGGACTACCGGAAGCACTTAGGTCGGCGTGGCGGGTGCTTCCCGTCGGAATCGGCGGCGGTCCCATGGGCCTCGCGGCCTCGACCCAGCACACCCGAGTCGACGCCGACGTACGCACCGGCGAGTCGTGGCGCCCCTACCGCGAGCCGGCTTGGGGAGCCCGGATCGCAAGCTCGTGGGCGGTGCCGTTCTCGGGGACCGACGGTCTGGCCGGGGTCGTCACGATCTTCCGGGACCGCATCGGTGGGCCGACCCGCGACGAGCTCGACCTGGTCACGCTGTACGGCGGCCACGCGGTCAGCGCGCTCGAGCGTGACAGGCTCGTCGGCGAGCTGACCTCGCGCAACCTCGTGCTGGAGACGATCCGCGATGTCCTGGAGACGCTCGCCGGCCCCGTCCCGGTGGCCGAGGCGCTCGACACGGCGCTGCGCGCGCTCCAGCGTGGCGTGCAGGCCGACGAAGCGGCGGTCTTCAGCACCTTGGAGGACGGCACCGTCGGGTGTCGTGCGCACGTCTGCGACGACCGGCGTGTGGATCTGGACGCGCTCGTCGAGGCTCATCGCCGCACTACGTTGGCCGACGGCCGGGTCGAGCCGCTCCCGGTGCAGCCGGAGGGCTGGGGTTTCGCGGTCAGCTTCGTCAGCCGGGAGGGCATCGACACCCTGGTCGCCCTTCGCCGACGCGGCGCGGCCACCGAGGAGACCGGCGCGCTGGTCGAGGATGCCGCGCACTCCGTGAGGCTGGCGCTGGAGCGCGAGCGCGCCCAGCTCGCCGTTCAGGAGACCGCGGCGCTGCGCCGTTCGCAGGACTTACAACGGCAGTTCCTGGCCCGGCTCTCGCACGAGCTGCGCACCCCGCTGACGGCGATCGGGGGGTACGCCGACAGCCTGATGTTGGGCGACGTTACCTGGGACACCGAGTCGCAGGACCGGTTCCTGTCTCGCATCGCGGCGGAGTCGCAACGGCTACGCCGCCTCGTCGACGACCTGCTCGACCACTCGGCGATCGAGTCCGGGGTGATGCGGCTGCAGCCCGACTGGTGCAATCTCGGCCTGCTGGTCGACGCGGCGGTGGCCTGTCTCGCTTCTGACGCACGCCGCTCCGTGCACGTCGACGTCGACGAGGAGGTTCCGGCGATCTGGGCCGATCACGACCGTCTCGAGCAGATGCTCCTCAACCTTCTCGACAACGCGATCCGGCACAACCCGCCGGACACCAAGGTCTGGGTCAGAGTCGTCGGTGACGGTCCGGACCGGGTCGTGGTTGAGGTTCGTGACGACGGTTCCGGTACGCCGGACTCGGTGGCTGCCGCACCGTTCGTGCTGCACCGCGAGAAGCGGGGTCCGACCGCGGGCGCCGGCCTCGGACTGTCGATCACGAGCGCGATCGTGGTCGCTCACGGCGGGACGATTGAGCTGCGCACCGCCGAGCCGGGCACCCGATTCGTGATCGGCCTGCCGATCGGGGGCCCCGGCGGCTCAGCCCCGGACCCCGAACCGCACGAGGTCGCGGCGCATGGCTGACCCCCGCACGAAAGTGCTGATGGTCGAGGACGACCCCAACATCGTCGACCTGATCCGGTCGAACCTGAACGTCCGCGGCTTCGACACGATCGTGTCCGTGGACGGGCTCCGAGCCGTTCGAATGCTGGAGACCGAGGAGCCAGACAGCGTGCTGCTCGACCTGATGCTCCCCGGGACGGACGGGATGGAGCTGTGCCGACAGATCCGGGAACGCTCCTCGGTCGGCATCATCGTGGTCTCGGCTCGGGGCGGTGAGCACGACAAGGTCACCGCGCTCAACATGGGCGCCGACGACTACCTCACCAAGCCGTTCGGCATCGAGGAGCTGCTCGCCCGCATCACGGCCACCCTGCGACGTACCCGTCCCGCCGATGCGCCGGTCGACACCGGCACCCTGGTGACCCTCGGGGACGTCGAGGTGGACCTGGCCGGGTCCAGGGTCACTCGCGGTGGGGAACCGGTGCACCTGACCCCGACCGAGTTCGCGCTGCTGCGAGAGCTGGTCACCAACCCGGGCAAGCTGCTGACACATGCTCAGCTGCTCCGCCGCGTGTGGGGGCCTGGCTACGAGACCGAGACCGAGTACATCCGGGTCTACGTACGCCGGCTTCGGGCCAAGCTCGAGTCTGAGGAGGGGCCGCCGCTGATCATCACCCAGCCGCGCGCCGGCTACCGGTTGGCCGACTGAGGTCGTTCATGGTTTGTTGACGGAGAAGAGCCATTGTTTACGGGGCGTTCACGCAAACGCCCCTAGCGTGGCGACGTCACTCACGATCCGTGGGCGGCGCGGCCGTGCAACCACGGTCGGACACGACTGGGTTAGGAATGGTGCAGCGTGCGCGTCTTTCGCAATGTGTCGCTCGTAGCGGCCCTCTCCGCGACTGCCGTCATGGTTGCCGCGTGTGGGAGCAGCTCCGGTGGTTCGGCTGGTTCCGGTGGCTCCGGTGGGGGAGCGGTCACCGTCCCCAACCTGTCCATCACGTCGTTCACCAACGACTTCTCGGCGATGTCCCAGCTGAAGGCGCTTGCCGCCAAGGGCAAGGGCAAGATCGCCGTCATCCTGCCCGACACGGTCACCTCGTCCCGGTACACCGAGTTCGACGCGCCATACCTCACGAAGGCGCTCGCGTCTGCAGGGGTTTCCTCGTCCAACGTGATCATCCAGAACGCGCAGGGGTCGGACAGCACCCAGCTGGCTGACGCGAAGGCAGACATCACCAACGGTGCCGCCGTCCTGGTGGTCGACCCGCTGGACTCTGGCGTCGGCGCCCAGATCGAGTCCTACGCCAGCCAGAACGGTGCCAAGGTCATCGACTACGACCGGCTCACCCTGGGTGGCACTCGCGACTACTACGTCAGCTTCAACAACGTCCAGGTCGGCAAGCTCATCGGCGACGGGTTCGTCTCGTGCGTCGGTGCCTGGGGGGTGAAGAAGCCGAACGTCATTGTGATGGCCGGCGACCCCACCGACAACAATGCGACGTTGTTCTCGCAGGGCTACAACGGCGTCCTCGCAAGCAAGTTCTCGTCAGGCTGGACCAAGGCGGCCACCCCGGCCGGAACCTGGGACCCGCCGACCGCGCTCACCGAGTTCCAGCAGGCATTCACCGCGCACAAGGGCGTGAACGGTGTGCTGGTGCCCAACGACGCCAACGCGGCGCCGATCATCAACTACCTGAAGACCCAGGGCGTCAAGAAGAACACCTTCCCGGTGACCGGACAGGACGCCTCCTTGGCCGGACTGCAGAACATCCTGGCCGGCTACCAGTGCGGGACGGCGTACAAGCCGATCTACCTCGAGGCGCAGGCGGCCGCCGCGCTGGGCGTCTACCTG
>JBOHDW010000375.1:0-3423 GCA_050700795.1 Nocardioidaceae bacterium
TCCTCGAGTACGACGACGCGCGGTCCGGTGGGTTCGAGCCGTTGCGTTTCGTCCCCCCGGGCAAACAGGTGGTCCTCGGCCTGGTCACCACCAAGGCCGGTGCCCTGGAGAGCAAGGACGACCTCAAGCGCCGGGTCGACGAGGCGAGCAAGTACGTCGCCCTCGACCAACTCTGCCTCTCCCCCCAGTGCGGCTTCTCCTCGACGGTCGAGGGCAACGTGCTCAGTGCGGACGAGCAGACCGCCAAGCTGCGACTGGTCGTCGACACGGCTCGGGAGATCTGGGGCTGAGCGGCGATAATGCTCGGGTGACCCACGACGACACCCAGACCGAGTTCGACCCCTTCGGCATCGGATCGGGGGCGTTCGTCGAATACCTCGGGATCGAGTTCGTCGAGCTGACCGGCGAGAGGGTGGTCGCCACCTGGCAGGCTGTGCCCGCCCTGCACCAGCCCTACGGCATCCTGCACGGGGGTGCGCACTGTGGGGTGGTCGAGACCCTGGCCAGCTACGGTGCGGCCGCGTGGATCGGGGAGAAGGGGAAGGTCGTCGGGGTGAACAACTCCACCGACTTCTATCGCGCTGTGGGCACCGGGACCCTCACCTCGACCGCCACGCCGGTTCACCGGGGCAGGTCGCAACAGGTGTGGGTCGTCGAGACGGTCGACGACGACGGGCGCCTCGTCGCTCGGGGTCAGGTTCGGCTGCAGAACCTGGTCAGCTGACCGGCTCGGGCTCCAGCGGCAGCGGTTCGACGACGGTCGGCTGGCTCCGGAGGTAGGCCGAGATCAGGCCGAGAACGCCCTGCTCACGAACCTGGTCGCGGTACCGGTCCTGGACATCGACCAGCTGGCTCTGCCAGCAGTCATCGTGAAACGTCGACTCGCGATCGATCGGATCCACCACCGGGTGGCTCCGGATCGGATTGCGGCAACGCGTGCAACGGGGTCGCTCCACAGCGCAGGCCTCTCTCCCAACCGAGCGCCCCAGCGGACCGGCCCCCCAGCCCCCTTGAGTACTCGGACATTTCGGCGTTGCGGGAATGCCCGCCCCCCGGTCTTGCGACCGTCCTCCCTCTCCTGCTGACCAGGGTAGGGCCGTAAATGGTGCCGAGATACCCGTGATGTCCGAATTTTACCTTCTGTCGAGTGGCTCGCCCTCGGCGTTCCAAAGGCCCGACGAGCCCCGGCGATGGCTGCCCAGCAGATGGGTGTCGACGACGCCGACCGCCTCCATGAGCGCGAACATCGTGGTCGGGCCGACGAAGGTGAACCCGTGTTCGCGCAGCGCCTTCGCGAGGGCCGCCGACTCCGGTGAGCTGGCCGGCACCTCGGCGTACGTCGTCGGCGTGGGGGTCCGCGCGGGACGGAAGGACCAGACGAGGTCGGGGAGGCCGCCCCGCTCCCGCAGCCGCACCGTTGCGCGCGCGTTGGCGATGGTCGCGTCGATCTTGCGCCGGTTCCGGACGATGCCCGGGTCCTGCATCAGTCGCTCGACATCTCCCTCGCGGAAGCCGGCGACCCGATCGGGCTCGAAGTTCTCGAAGGCGGCCCGGAAGGCCGGCCGCTTCCGCAGGATCGTCGCCCACGACAAGCCGGACTGGAACGCCTCCAGGCTCAGTCGCTCGAAGAGCCCGCGCTCGTCGCGGACCGGCATCCCCCACTCGGTGTCGTAGTACTCCAGCAGCATCGGGTCCGAGGCGGCCCAGGTCGGCCGCACCAGCCCGTCCGCCCCGATGACCGTCACGGTCTCCGCCTCTCCTCATGGGCTGTGCCAGACTTCTGCCCTTGCCACCCTGCCACCCGGGATCGACATGTCCGTCAGCGTCGTCGTGATCAACGGCCCCAGCCTCAACCTGCTGGGCCAGCGTGACCCCGCGTTCTACGGCACCGACACGCTCGGCGACATCGAGCGCCTCTGCCGGGTCGAGGCCGAGCGGCTGGGGCTCGACGTCGAGTTCTTCCAGAGCAACCACGAAGGGGCCCTGATCGACCGGGTCCAAGAGGCGTTCACCCGCCGCCAGGCCGTGGTCATCAACGCGGCCGGCTACTCCCACACCTCGATCGCTCTGATGGACGCCCTGGAGCTGCTCAGCATGCCCGTCGTGGAGGTCCACCTGTCCGACATCAACTCCCGCGAGGAGTTCCGGAGGCATTCCTACATCTCGCTGGTGGCCGCTGAGGTGATCGTCGGGAAGGGCGGCGCGGGTTACCTGCTGGCGCTCCAACAGGTCGCCCGCCTCACGAACCGGGACGGCTGAGCCGGGCTACGCCGAGAGCCGTTCGCCGGACTCGGTGTCGAACACGTGCACGTCCTGCGGGTCGATGCCGACGTACATCGTCTCGCCCTTCTGGTGGCTGCGCCTCGTCTCGAGCCGCACCACGACCTGCTCGGGTGTCCCCTCGACGTCACAGATGCCGTAGACGAACGCCTCCGCACCGAGCTCCTCGACGACGGTGACCGTGATCGGCAGGCCACCGTCCGTGGCCCCGACGATCCGCCAGGCCTCCGGGCGTACGCCGATCGTGATCGACCCCTTCGCCCTGGCGGCGCTGGTGCTGTCGATCGCGACGTCGTAGTCGCCGATACGAGCGACACCATCGGTGACCTTGGCCGTCAGCAGGTTCATCGCCGGTGACCCGATGAAGCCGGCGACGAACAGGTTGTCAGGGTGGTCGTAGAGGTGCAGCGGGGTGTCGACCTGCTGGAGCAACCCGTCCTTCATCACCGCGACCCGGTCACCCATCGTCATCGCCTCGGTCTGGTCGTGGGTGACGTAGACGGTGGTGATGCCGAGCCGCTGTTGCAGGGCGGCGATCTGGGTCCGGGTCGAAACCCGCAGCTTCGCGTCGAGGTTGGACAACGGCTCGTCCATGCAGAACACCTGTGGCTGCCGCACGATCGCCCGACCCATCGCCACCCGCTGCCGCTGCCCACCCGACAGCGCCTTTGGCTTGCGATCGAGGTACTGCTCGAGGTCGAGCAGCTTGGCCGCCTCGTTGACGCGCGCCAGTCGCTCCTCCCTGCTGACCTTGGCCATCTTCAGGCTGAACGCCATGTTCTCGGCGACCGTCATGTGGGGGTAGAGCGCGTAGTTCTGGAAGACCATCGCGATGTCCCGCTCCTTGGGTGGCAGGTTCGTGACATCGCGATCTCCGATCAGGATGCGGCCCTCGGTGACCTCCTCCAGCCCGGCGAGCATCCGGAGGCTGGTGGATTTTCCGCAGCCCGACGGCCCGACGAGGACCATGAACTCGCCGTCGGCGATGGTGAAGGTGAGCGCATCGACGGCCGTGGTCCCGTTCGGGAAAACCTTCGTGACCTCATGGAACGAGACCTCGGCCACGATCAAAACCTCCCGCGCGCGCAGTCGCGCCTCACGGCAGCACGACCGAACGAGTCAGGTGCTTCGGATGATCCGGAT
>JBOHDW010000376.1:0-2401 GCA_050700795.1 Nocardioidaceae bacterium
GTCGGTTCCGGTTCACCATGGCACCATGGTGAACCGGCCGGTGGTGAACCGGCCGGAAGTGAACCGGCCGGGGAGGGTGAACCGAAGGCACCGACCGGCAACCTCAGCCGACGAACGGGACGGCGTCGATGATCTCGACCTTGAGCTCCTTGCCACTCGGAGCCTTGTACGCCACCGTGTCACCCCTGCGCGCGCCGAGGATCGCCGCGCCCAGAGGCGAACGCGGGGAGAACACCTCGATGTCGCCGTCGGCCATCTCGCGGGCGCCGAGCAGGAACGTGGTCGTGTCCGACTCACCGCCGAACCGGGTGGTCACTTTCATGCCGGGCTCGACCACACCATCGTCGGGCGGGGTCGCACCGACCTGAGCGTGCTCGAGCATCTCCTCGAGCTGGCGGATCCGGGCCTCGGTCTTGCCCTGCTCGTCCTTGGCCGCGTGGTAGCCGCCGTTCTCCTTCAGGTCGCCCTCGTCTCGGGCGGCGCTGATCCGCGCGACGACCTCGCTGCGGACCGGTCCCCGAAGGTTTTCCAGCTCGGCGCGCAGCTTGTCGTACGCGTCCTGGGTCAACCAGACCACGTCACGATTGCTCGACTGCGTCACGGTGTACCTGCTCCTGGTAGTTGTTCGCGGGGACCCGCCGGGCCGTACACGGGCCTCGACCAAAGGGTCGATCAAGGCAAGTCCACAATTCTAGCAACGGTCGGCCGGTGTCCCCAATTCTCATTGGGCCTGGCGTTGCCCCGGTGCGGTGCAGCCGAGCAGGTTCACGCTGGTCGCGGCCCGGTCGGTCCGCACCGCTCGGGTCACCGTCGAGGAGGTCGCTCCGCCCGGGCCCACCGTGACGGTCAGCGCCCCGACGATGGAGTGGTCCGCGGCGACCGCCTGGAGCGCACAGCGCGCCCGGACCGTGGCGTCTCGGCGTACGACGGTGAAGCTGACCGTGATCGAGTGCTCACCGCGCACGCCGTACGACGTGACCCCCGATGTCACCTCGGGGGTCGCGTGCAGCCAGGCGGTCCACGCGGTCCAGCCGAGGCCGAGGACTGCAAGGGCCACCACGAGCCCGACGGCGAGACGCCGGCGAACCGGGCCGGGGGCGCCGTACCGGTGGGTCAGCTCCGGCGCGGTCTGGGTCACCGACCCATCGTAGGGCGGGCGCGGTCCCTAGGATGGCGGCCATGCTTCGGCTGATGCACGTGCATGCCCATCCCGACGACGAGTCGAGCAAGGGCGGGGCATCGACGGCCAAGTACGTCGCCGAGGGCGTCGACGTGCACGTCGTGACGTGCACGGGAGGGGAGAGGGGATCGGTCCTCAACCCCAAGATGGACCGGCCCGAGGTGGTCGCGAACATCGCTGAGATCCGCCGCAGAGAGATGGACATGGCCCGGGCGATCCTCGGGGTGAGCCAGGACTGGCTCGGCTTCGTCGACTCGGGGTGGCCTGAGGGTGACCCGCCGCCGCCACTCCCGGAGGACAGCTTCGCGCTGGTGCCGATCGAACGAGCGGCCGAGCCGTTGGTGCGGCTGGTCCGGTCGCTCCGCCCGCACGTGATGACGACCTACGACGAGCGCGGCGGCTACCCGCACCCCGACCACGTCATGTGCCACCGGGTGGCGGTGGCCGCTTTCGAGGCGGCCGGCGACCCGACGCTGTACCCCGACTCCGGCGACCCCTGGCAGCCGTTGAAGCTCTACTACCATCACGGCTTCCATCGTGAGCGCACCCAGGCGCTGCACGACGAGATGCTGCGCCGCGGCCTGGAGTCGCCGTACGCCGAACGGCTCAAGGAGTGGAAGCCCGATCCCGTGCATGCGGCTCGGATCACCACCAGGGTCCCGTGCGCGGAGTTCTTCGGCGTACGGGACCGGGCGCTGCTGGCGCACGCGACCCAGATCGACCCCGACGGGTCGTGGTTCGCCTGCCCGCTGGACGTGCACCAGGCGGCATGGCCCACCGAGGACTTCGAGCTGGCCCGGTGCCGGGTCGAGGTGGACCTCCCCGAGGACGACCTGTTCGTCGGGGTGCCCGACGTGGCTGACAGGATGGCGCCATGACCGTGGTGTGGACCGTCCTCGTGCCGCTGGCCGAGAAGACGCCGCCGCCGAGCAAGGTCAAGCCCGGCTGGATCGCGTTCTGGATCATCATCGCGCTGCTCGTCGCGGTGCTGCTGCTCGGCCGGAGCCTGAACACCCACCTCAAGCGGGTCAACTTCGTCGAGGAGCCCGGCGAGTCCGGCGAGTCCGGCGAGCCCGAGGGGCCGGGCGAGTCCGACCGAAACGACGCCGACGACCCCAAGCCCGACGACGGCTCCGGTACGACGCACCCGGACCCTCAGCAAGCGCCCTAGGCGCCGGTCCGCCGAACCCGCACCAGCAGGTCGTACGCCGTCCCGTCGGC
>JBOHDW010000377.1:0-7585 GCA_050700795.1 Nocardioidaceae bacterium
GTCGGTTCCGGTTCACCATGGCACCATGGTGAACCGCCGGCCCAGTCGTCCACAGGAACGGGGCGCCCGGAACGGGTACGACGGCCCGCCGGTAGCCTTGCGAGGTGCGCATCGCGAGGTTCACCACCGGCGAGGACCCGGTGTACGGCGTGGTCAGCGGCGACGTCGACGCGCTCGGCATCCCCTCGGAGGACTCCGTCGTCGTCGCGCTCAAGGGGGACCCGCTGTACGTCGGGATCGAACTCACTACCCAGGAGTACCCCCTCGCCGACGTCCGTCTCCTCGCCCCCGTCCTGCCGCGCAGCAAGGTCGTCGGGATCGGCCGGAACTACGTCGGCCATGCCGCCGAGATGGGCAACGACGTGCCGTCCGAGCCGCTGATCTTCCTCAAGCCGAACACCTCCGTCGTCGGCCCCGGCGACCCGATCTTCTACCCCCGGCAGAGCCACGAGGTCCACTACGAGGGGGAGCTGGCCGTGGTCATCGGCCGGATCTGCCGCGACGTACCCGTCGAGCGCGTCGCCGACGTGATCCACGGCTACACCGTCGCTAACGACGTCACCGCCCGCGACCTTCAGCGCGGCGACGTGCAGTTCACCCGCGCGAAGGGGTTCGACTCGTTCTGCCCGCTCGGCCCGTGGATCGAGACCGAGCTCGACACCGAGCTCAAGGCCGGTGCACACGTGCAGACCTACCTCAACGGGGACCTCGTCCAGGACGGGAACACCCGCGACATGGTCTTCGACGTGCCGGCGATCGTCGCCTACGTGACGAGTGTGATGACCCTGCTCCCCGGCGACGTGATCCTCACCGGCACCCCGGAGGGCGTCGGCCCCATGAACGTCGGCGACGAGGTCGAGGTGACGGTCAGCGGCATCGGCTCCCTGCCCAACAAGGTGGTTCCCCGTGACTGACCCCGCCGTACGCGTGCGGTTCTGCCCGAGCCCGACGGGCAACCCGCATGTCGGGCTGGCCCGCACCGCCTTGTTCAACTGGGCGTTCGCTCGCCACAACGGTGGCACGTTCGTGTTCCGCATCGAGGACACCGACGCGGCCCGCGACTCGCAGGAGTCCTACGACCTGCTGCTCGAGGTGATGCGCTGGCTCGGCTTCGACTGGGACGAGGGGCCGGAGGTGGGCGGCCCGCACGCGCCGTACCGCCAGAGCGAGCGGATGGAGCTCTACGCCGACGTCGCCGAGCGGCTTCGCACGGCCGGTCACGCCTACCACTGCTACTGCTCGACCGAGGAGCTCGACGAGCGCAACGAGAAGGCCCGCAGCGAGAACCGCACCCCCGGGTACGACGGCCACTGCCGCTCCCTGACCGCGGAGCAGATCGCGGCGTACGACGTGGAGGGGCGCCGTCCCGTGCTGAGGTTCCGGATGCCGGACCACGCGATCACCTTCGACGACCTGGTCCGTGGCGAGATCACCTTCCAACCCGAGCACGTGCCCGACTACGTGCTGGTGCGCGCGAACGGCCACCCCCTCTACACGTTGGTCAACCCGGTCGACGACGCCCTCATGGAGATCACCCACGTGCTGCGCGGGGAGGACCTGCTGTCGTCGACGCCCCGACAGCTCGCGCTCTACGCAGCCTTCGCCGACGTCGGGATCGGCACCGGCCGTGCGCCGCGGTTCGGCCACCTTCCCTACGTGATGGGCCAGGGCAACAAGAAGCTGTCGAAGCGGGACCCGGAGGCGAACCTCCTCGGCTACCGCGACCGCGGCTTCCTCCCCGAGGGGCTGCTCAACTACCTCGCGCTGCTGGGCTGGGCCATCGCCGACGACCACGACATCTTCACGATGGACGAGATGGTGGCGGCGTTCACCATCGAGAAGGTCAACCCGAACCCGGCCCGGTTCGACATCAAGAAGGCCGAGGCGATCAACGCGGCGCACCTGCGCGCGCTCGACGTCGACGAGCTCGCGGAGCGGATGGTGCCTTACCTACAGCGCGCCGGCGTGCTCGGCACCCAGGTGAGCGACTCTGAGCGTGACCTGCTCGGGCGGGCCGCGCCGTTGGTGCATGAACGGATGACCACGCTGGCCGAGGCCCCGGAGATGCTCGGCTTCCTATTCGTCGACGGTCCCGCGTTCGTCCGCGAGCCGACGGACGTCGAGAAGGTCCTCGACTCCGAGGGGCAGTCGATCGTCAAGGCCGCCCACGACGCGCTCGAGGGCGTGGCCGAGTGGAGCACCGCCTCGATCGAGGGGGCGCTGCGCACCCGTCTCGTCGACGAGATGGGTCTCAAGCCGCGCATCGCATTCGGTCCGGTGCGCGTCGCGGTCACCGGCCGCCGGATCTCCCCGCCGCTCTTCGAGTCGCTGGAGCTGCTCGGCCGCGAGCGTTCGCTGGCCCGGCTGTTGGACACCTAGGCACCGATGTCGTACCAAGGCCCACCGGGCCCGCCCGCACCACCTCCACTGCCGTACGCCGCACCGGTGCCGCCGGCGCTGCCGTCGTACCCGCACGCGCGCCCCACGCCGTACCACCTCATGCTGCGGACCTGGAGCTACGCCTGGTGGCGTCCGGTCACGGGGATGCTGCTGCTGCTGTTCGGCTTCTTCGTGGCCGCCCCGGTCGCGATGCTGCCTGTGGTCGCCGTGGCCGCCGCCTTCGAGAAGGGGTCGTGGAGCCACAACTTCGCCGACACGATCACCCTCAAACGAGTGGACGCCGGGGGGCTGCTCTACCTCAACCTCACCCTCGCCTCGATGATCCTGGTGACGTGGGCGATCATGCGTGTGCTGCACAACATGCGGCCTCGATGGCTCGCGTCGGTGCGCCCGAAGATCCGGTGGAAGTTCCTCTTCGCCTGCCTCGGCATCTCGGTGATCGCGCTGGGCGCGTCGATCCTGGTCGGCAGCCTGCTCCCGGCCAGCAGCGGGGACAACCTCAACGCGCGCCTCAACCATTTCACCGTGGCGACCGCGCTGGTGGCGGTCGTCGTCATGCTCACCACACCCCTGCAGGCCGCGGGCGAGGAGTACGCCTTCCGGGGCTACCTCATGCAGGCGGTCGGCTCCCTCTCGAAGAGCAAGTGGTTCGCGATCCTGGTGACCGCGACCGTCTTCGCGCTCGCTCACGGAGGGCAGAACCCACCCCTGTTCTTCGACCGGTTCGCGTTCGGTCTCATCGCCGGGTGGCTGGTCACCTACACCGGCGGCCTCGAGGCCGGGATCGCCCTGCACATCTTGAACAACGTGCTGGCCTTCTCCCTCGCACTCGCGTTCGGCAACCTCGCCACCACCGTCAACGTCACGTCGGTCAGCTGGTGGAACATCGTGAACACGGTGACCCAGTCCGGCGTCTACACCGTGCTGGTGGTCGTTGTGGCCCGCAAGATGGGGATGCGCAACACGACCTCGCCACCCGCCTTGGAGGCGACAGAATGAGCGCCCGCGGAGGGTCGACGCGTTTTGGAGGCCGACCCGGTCCGCGTGTATCCTCGTGCGGGCTTCGCACGAAGTCGTCGACCCATGGGGTATGGGGTAATTGGCAGCCCGGCTGGTTCTGGTCCAGTTAGTCTAGGTTCGAGTCCTAGTACCCCAGCGAGCATCCGTCCGGGTGTGGCGATTGGACCGCCGCAGTCAGCCCTGGCTAGTGTTCAACGCTCGCCCCCGTTGTGTAGTGGCCTAGCACGCCGCCCTCTCAAGGCGGTAGCGCGGGTTCGAATCCCGTCGGGGGTACCAAGTAGTAAACGGCCTCTGGCCTGCGGAAACGCAGAGCCAGAGGCCGTTTGTCTTCACCGCCGGGTGGCACAACAGGGGCCGTGTCCCGTCTGTGTCCCGTCTGTGTCCCGTCCCAACTTCGGCTGCCACGTTCAGCGCGACCGTGCGAGCCGCGTCCATCGCGTCCGCAACTGTGTCGAGGCGATCGGGGAACAGGTGTCCGTAGAGGTCGAGTGTCATTGTGGCCGACTTGTGTCCGAGCATCTGCTGCACGACCTTCACGTCGGCTCCGGCGGCGATCGCCAGCGAGGCCGCGGTGTGCCGGAGCGCATGCGGAGTGAGGCCGTTGAGACCGACTACGGCGGATGCGTCGTCGAAGACTGCGCGCTGGAAGGTGCGCGACCTCATCGGAGTGCCTGCCTTCTCGCCGCCGAACACGAGCGCGTCGGTGGCCTTCCCGGCGACGTGGGTGGCCAGCTCGTCGTTGAGGAAACGTGGCACCGGAACCTCCCGACGCTCGTGGTTCTTCGGATCGTTGGCACGACCTGGCCATCGACGAGGACGTAGGTCTCGACGATCAACGCGCGGCGCCGCATCAGGTCCAGCCGCCCGACGCGCAGCCCAGCGAGCTCACCCCACCGCAAGCCGGTGTAGGCAAGGAATAGCACGAGAAGCCGGTACGCTGCCCGGTCTGCCGCCGTCGTGGAGGAGTACTTGCTCACGGGGACGGCCGCGCAGGCATCGGCGAGTTCTGCCACCTGCTCGTGGGTCAGGTAGCGGCGTTCCTTGGGCTGGACGCGCGGGAGTGCGACGCCTTCAGCAGCGTTGCGCGCAAGTCGGCCATCCTTGACTGCCGAACCCAGTACCTGCGACAGCACCCTGTACACCTTGCGGACCGTCGCCGCCGAAAGCTCCGCCGAGAGCTCGGCGAGCCACTTTTGCACGTCGGCGTGCCGAACTCGGGCCAGCTCGACCTCTCCCCAGGGCGGGATGACGTGCACGTGGAGGATGCTGCGATACCGCGCCCGCGTCGTCGGCTTGAGCTGTACCTGCACGTCGAGCCACTGCTCGGCCCAGATGCGGACGGTGACCTGCCCTGCCAGAGGGTCGACGTACGAGCCGGTGAGCTTGCTGGCTTCGACCTCGGTGAGCCGCCGCTCGGCGTCGCGCTTGAGCCGGAACGTCTCGGTGCGTTCCCTACCGGTCTCGGGGTTGATGTAGCGCAGGCACCAGAGCACCGCGCCCGGCGTGCGGTCCCTCTTGTTCCGCTGCCGCTTCTGCACATGTGCCATGTCCGGTCACCTTCGTAGTTTCTCTGACGCCCATCATGCGCCTGGCCTCCGACCATGACCGAGGCTCAGGCTGCGCCGTCGCCGGCCAACGGCCGCGGAGCGTGCCACAGCGGGATCCTCAACTGATATGTGACTAAGACTTGTAGCGCAATGCGCTACAGTGGGGATGTGCCGAACACGCTCTGGTGGGACGAGGAGGACGCCGTGCACATCCGCAGCAGATCGACTCGCTATCCCGGCGCGACGGACATCGAGCCGGAATGGACGCTGGAAGCTGCCGCCGATCCGTCACGTGTGGTCCGCGATCCGGACCCGAAGAGCAGAGCGGCGTACACACGGTTGATCGGCTATTCACCAAGCGCTGAGTTCGTCCTGACCGTGATCATCGACCCGGAGGATTTCTCCGGCGTCACGGCCTGGAAGACCCGCGGCATTGACCTGCGGCACTACCTCCAAGAAAGAGGAACCGTTGATGAGTGACACCACCGATACTGCACGCGCGGATCGCCGTGCGCGGCACGAGGCGATCCGCGCTGAGGTTGCCGTGGAAGAAGCCGAGGCCGGCGAGGCCGAGGCCGTCGAGAAGACGAACACGCTGGACGTGCCAATGCACCTGCGCATCGACAGTGACCTCGACGAGCGGTTGCGTCAGCGCGCCAGCGGTGAAGGCATCCCAACCTCCGCTTTGGTCCGTCGCCTGCTGCGCCAGGCCATGCAACAAGGCCCGGCCGTCCTATCCCAAGCTGATGTCGAGGACATCGCCCGTCGCGTCGCAAGAGAAGAGCTCCAGAGTCACTGAACTGCTGTCATGCCCGGGCCGACTCCACTCGGTCCCGGTGACCGATCCTCTACGGGACGGCGGGCTCGGTCAGGATGGGCTGTTCAGTCGACGCACGACGTACTGGTTGAGGCTCAGGTGTTGTTCGGCTGCCTCTACTGCGAGCTTGCGGTGGAGTTGCTCGCCAAGTCGCAGGTTGAACTTACCGGAGTAGGTCCGCGAGGACATCGGTTCGGGAACAGGCTCGCCGTCGGTGCGCAAATCGTCGATGACCTCGGCCACGAGGTCACGGATCCCCGTCAGCGCTTCTTCTTGTGTCATAGCCAGCCAGGACAGGGAGGGAAGCTCGAGGCAACTACCGACGAACTCCTGGTCCTCGGCCGACCAGAGCACGCGGTAGCCGTAGTGGGTCACGTCGGGCTGAGCGATGGTGGTCATTGGCTCGCCTCCTTCTTGTCGATCGCTGCCAGGACTTGGCGCACCTGATACGCCTTGGCCTTGCCGTGGTCGTTTTGGATGTTCACTCGCGGGTCACCCGGCCATGGAGTCTTGAACACGGCGTGCGACCCGCCGGTTGTTCGGGCCGGCCCGAAGTAGTGCTCGCACACCTTGGCCAGGTTCTCGTACCTGATGTTGCGTGGATTGCCACGCATCTCGGCGAGGATCCGGACAACGGAAGGCACGCCTTTATGGTACTGCGGACGGTACTATGCTTCAACGATGTTCCTCGGGCGGCGTCAAGCGCAGATACCGCAAGCAGACCCACGGTCGGTTGGGCACGCGTCCCGTCTGAGTCCCGTCACAGTTTCACCAACAGTCGATATTGGCTGGAGCCTGCCAACACGCGAACAACCTGCTGACCTGCAGGTTCGTCGATGCTCGCTGCTCGCCAATCACAATCGGTCGAGGGCGCGCCGCGCTCTCAAGGCGGTAGCGCCGGTTCGAATCCGGTCGGGGGTACCACTCCGAAAAGCGGTCCTGACCAGCGGAAACGCTGGCACGGGCCGCTCGTTCACTTCTCGCCGGATCAGAGACTCGGTTGACGAGGACCGGCCCTTCGGCATTGGTTGGGTCTGTGCCTCAGCATTGCGAGCAGCTCGGCGAGGCGCCTGGCGCTGTCGCGGGAAGGGAACCTGACATGGCCCGCGTTCGAATCGACCTGAACATCTCGCTGGACGGGTACACCTCGACCGGCCAGACCCCCGAGAATCCGATGGGTGAGGATTGGGGGCGCCTCACCGCGGCCTACACCGCGACCCGCACGTTCCACGAGCGCGTCTTCGGCGACAGCAGCGGCACCGGCACGACCGGCATCGACGACTCGTACGCCGCCGCGTACTTTCGGGGTGTTGGCGCCGAGGTCATGGGTGCGGCCATGTTCGGCCTGCATTCGTTCCCCGACGATCCGGACTGGAGGGGCTGGTGGGGTGACGAGCCGCCGTTCGGCACCCCGGTCTATGTCCTCACCCACACCGCACCCCGCCCGTCGATCCCGATGCAGGGCGCCACGACGTTCCACTTCCGCAGCGGCGCGATCGAGGAGGTTCTCGCCGAGGCGACCGAGGCTGCCGGCGGCCTGGACGTGCGCGTTGGTGGTGGGGCCAGCACCGCGCACGACTTCCTGCGCGCCGGCCTGGTGGACAACCTGCACGTCGCGATCGCCCCGATCCTCCTCGGGCGGGGCAATCGACTGTGGGACGACCTGCGCGGCCTCGACCTCACCCACAAGGTGACCTCGGAGGTGGCCGAGAGTGGCACGACGCACGTCACCTTCAAGCGATACGGGTCGTGAGCATGCCCACTCGTGACGTGCATCGCCCTGGGCCGATCGGGCTATGGC
>JBOHDW010000378.1:0-2059 GCA_050700795.1 Nocardioidaceae bacterium
CGGTCGCCCGGCTCGAGGCACCGACCGAGCAGCTGCTCGCGGCGCGGCTGTGCTGGCTGCTCGGAAGCCAACGAGCCGACCTCGGACAACGGTCGGCGGCGATCTCGCTGCTCGAGTCGGCGCGTCGTACCTATGCGGCGACCGGTGCCCCGGGAATGGTCCGCAGGGTCGAGGCCACCCTCGCGGGGCTGGGCTCGTCCGTCGTACCGACCGCGCCGGCGTCGTTGGCCGACGGGCTGCTCACCGCCGCCGAGCTGCGGGTGGCGACCGCGGTCCGGTCGGGAATGTCGAACCGGGAGATCGCGGAGGCGCTGTTCTTGTCGGTCAAGACCGTGGAGTTCCACCTCGGCAACATCTTCCGCAAGCTGGGGGTGCACAACCGAACCCAGCTGGCGACCCACCACTGACCGGCCCGGGGGCCCCCCAAAACAGGTGCGGACTGGTCCAATTCCGCAACATTTGGGCGTCGAACCATGCAGTTCACGACCATTCGAGGGGGTGAAGGGGAGCCCCCAGGCCGGGTGCGGGTTTCCGGCGTACGACGTCGCCGAATGGTCATGAACCGCAGCCGCGGACCGTCTTTCGATGCGGTTGGGGACCAAACCGCGTGCGAGAGGGCGCATGCGACAGGGGGGCATGCGGCTACGAGGTCCGCGAACCGGCGCGACCTTCAGGCCGGGTCGACGCGCTCGGCACGCAGGCCGTACAGCTCACTGGGGGAGATCGGCATCCTGCGGATCGGGATCCCCTCCGCGTCCTCGATGGCGCTGGCGATCGCGGCCGAACCGGGGATCACCCCGGCCTCCCCGGCTCCCTTGACCCCGAGCGGGTTGAGCGGCGAAGGGGTGACCAGGTGCTCGATCTCGATCTCCGGCACCTCGGAGGCGTAGGGCATCAGGAAGTCCATGTACGACGCGTTGAGCAGCTGCCCATCCGGGGCGTACTCCATCCGCTCGTAGAGGGCACCCCCCACTCCCTGCGCGACGCCACCGTGGATCTGACCCTCGACGATCATCGGGTTTATCAGGGTGCCGCAGTCGTGCACCACGCAGTAGCGCAGGATCTTGATCGCGGCCGTCTCCGGGTCGGTCTCGACGACCACCGCGTGCATCCCGTTCGCGAAGGTGGACCGCAGCGGCGAGTAGTAGTCGGTGCCCTCGAGCCCCGGCTCCTCGCCCGCCGAAACGGGCGGCTGATCCGGATCGGCCGGAGTGGCGAACTGGGTGGCCCGTTGGGCGGCTTCGTCGAAGGCGTAGCGCAGCGGGTTCGAGAGTACGGCGACCGCGCCGAGGTCGATCTGCGAGGTGGGCGACCCCTTCACCCGGACCACCCCGTCGACGATCTCGAGGTCCTCGGGGTTGGCCTCGAGCGCCTGGGCGGCGATCCGCAGCGCCTTCTCCCTGACCTTGCGCGCCGTCAGGGCGACGGCGCTGCCGCTCATCACCGCGGTGCGGGAGGCGAAGGTGCCCACGGCGTACTTGAAGCGGCGGGTGTCCCCGGTGGTCACGGTGATCTTCTCGAACGGAACCCCGAGCTCGTCCCCGACGATCTGCGCGAGCATGGTCTGGTGTCCCTGACCCTGCGTGGTCAGGCCGGTCGACACCACCACCGACCCGTCGGTCTCGATCCGGATGTGGCCGCCTTCGTAGGGCCCGACCCCGGTCCCCTCGACGTAGCAGGCGAGGCCGATGCCGACGCGGCGCCCCTCCGCTCGGGCCCGGTCGCGCAGCGCCTCGAACTCGTCCCACCCGATCAGCCGCTTCAGCGTCGCCAACGAGGCCGGGAAGTCTCCCGAGTCGTAGGTGAGCGGGCGGCCGTCCTGGAAGACCAGGCCGTGGTCGTAGGGCATCTCGTCGGGCGTGATGAAGTTGCGCTCGCGTACGACGGTCCGGTCGAGCCCGAGATCCGCGGCGATCGCGTCCATCGTCCGCTCCATCACGAAGCAGCCCTGCGGCCGACCGGCACCGCGGTACGGCGTGACGATCACCGTGTTCGTGTAGAGGCTGGTGAACTCGACGCGGTAGGCACCCGGCTTGTAGGGACCGAGCAGCTGCGTCGA
>JBOHDW010000379.1:0-6337 GCA_050700795.1 Nocardioidaceae bacterium
CAGCAGATCGGTGGCCCCCCGAGCGCCCTTGCGGGGCGTCCGATGAACCGGGACAAGCGTACCGGGTGCCCCGCTGAGCGGCCAAAACGGACGCCGGTCAGTTCTCCAGGTGCTCGGGCAGCTTGATCTTGTCGACCTCGTCGGAGGTGAGGGAGTCGAGGGCGGAGCGACCGGCGAGCCGCTCGCGGCCGCGCCTGACCGCCTCCATCGTCTTCTCGAGGCTGATCTCGAGGTTGGCCAGCTTCGCGTCGACGTAGTCGTCGATGTCCTTGCGCATCCCCGCCGTCTCGTCGTGGGCCCGGGCCAGCACGTCGTCGGCCTGCCGCTTCGCGAGCGTGTAGACCTCCGTGTCGGACACGATCCGATCCCGCTCGTTGTGGGCGTCGGCCACGATCTGTGCCGCGCTGCGGTGACCGTCGGCGATCACGTCGTCGCGCTCGGCCAACACCTTGTGCGCGTCGCTGAAGGCGCCGTCCATCTCGTCCTTCAACGCGTCGAGCATCGCCAGCAGCTCGCCGCGGTTGAGTACGGCGGACGCCGACATCGGCATCGAACGGGCGTGCTCGACCGCAAGCCGGATCTCGGCGAGCCTCTCGTGCACGTCCACGCGGGTCCTCTTCCTGACATGTTGCTGACAGAGCGGCGCCCGGGGAGCGCTTCGCCCCTCGGGGGAATGACGATACGACGAACCGGACCCTTGTCACACCCCGGTCGCAACCGGTCACCCCTCTGTGGGGGCCGACCTCAGCCTCTCGGTGAGCCGGGCCAGCACATACGCAGGCACCAGGCCCGAGACATCACCACCGAAGCTCGCCACCTCCTTGACCAGGCTCGAGGCCAGGAAGGAGTACTCCGGAGAGGTCGGCACGAACACCGTCTCGACCGGTGCGAGGCTGGAGTTCATCTGGGCCATCTGCAGCTCGTAGTCGAAGTCGCTGACCGCCCGGAGCCCCTTGACGATCACGGTGATGTCGCGCTGGGTGCAGAAGTCGGTGAGCAGCCCCTCGAACCGGTCGACCTCGACGTTTGGGTAGGGCTGGCATGCCTCACCCAGCATGTCGATCCGCTCCTGCGGGGAGAACAGCCGCCGCTTCGAGGCGTTCACCCCGACCGCGACCACGACCCGGTCGAACAGCGTCGACGCGCGGGCGATGATGTCGAGGTGTCCGTTGGTCACCGGGTCGAAGGTCCCCGGGCATGCCGCTGTGCGCACCGCTGCTCCTCAGCTGCCGGTGGTGGAACTGACCGGGCGACCGTACCAAAGGGTCGTGTCGCCGTACCGGCGTTCCCTGACGGCTTCCAGCCCGTCCGGCCAGGACAGTACGCCGGAGCGGCGTGAGCGTTCGACGGCCACGCTCGCGTCGTGGGCCAACCAGCCGTTGGCCAGCAGCAGCCGGAGCACGGCCACGAGCTCATCGTTGGGTGTCGCATAGGGCGGATCCGCGAACACCAGGTCGTACGGCGCGGAGGGCCCCCCCGCGACCGCACGCGCCACGGTGGTCGTGACCACGTCGACGCGCCCCAGCCCCAGGGAGCCGGCGTTGTCGCGGATCAAGGTCGCGGCGCGACGGTCCTTCTCGACGAGGGTGACCGACCCGGCACCGCGGGACCGGGCCTCGAGCCCGACGGCGCCCGAGCCGGCGTACAGGTCGAGGAAGCGGAGACCGACGATCGAGCCCAGGCTCGCGTCGACCGCGGAGAAGAGCGCCTCCCGCACCCGGTCGGAGGTCGGCCGGGTGCCCTCACCGACGGGCGTCTTGATCCTTCGCCCCCCCGCCGTGCCGCCGATGATGCGGGTCATGCCTTCTCCAGGTAGTCGGCCAGCTCGGTCTGCTCGAGGCGTCGCACGGCGGCCGCGAGTGCGGGGGCCGCGGCGAGCCCCGGGTCGCCCGTCACCAGCTCTGTCGCGACCGCGCGGGCACGGATGATCACGTCTTCGTCGCGCAGCACCGACAGCAGCCGCAGACTCGACCGACGGCCGGCCTGGGCCTGACCCAGCACATCGCCCTCGCGGCGCTGCTCGAGGTCGAGCTGGCTCAGCGCGAAGCCGTCGACCGTGGAGGCCACCGCGGCCAGCCGTTCACGCGCCGGGGTCCCGGCCTCGGCCCGGGTCACCAGCAGGCACAGCCCGGCGCTCCCGCCACGGCCGACGCGGCCACGCAGCTGGTGCAGCTGCGAGACACCGAACCGGTCGGCGTCGAGGACGACCATGGCGGTCGCGTTGGGCACGTCGACGCCCACCTCGAGGACCGTGGTGGACACCAGGACGTCGACCTCCCCGGCGGCGAACGCCCGCATCACCGCCTCCTTGCGGTCCGGGGAGAGCCGTCCGTGCAGAAGCTCCACTCGGAGACCGGCGAGCACACCCTGAGTCAGCTCCGGCCCGACCTCCTCGACGGCCGCGAGCGGCACCCGCTCGTCCTCCTCGGCCTCCTCATCGGTCGTCCTCGTCTCTGCGCCGCCGATCCGCGGGCACACGACGTAGACCTGGTGACCGCCCTCGACCTCCTCACGGACCCGGGCCCACACCCGGTCGAGCCAGCCCGGCCGGTCCGCCAGGGGTACGACGTTGGTCTGTGTGGACAACCGGCCGGCGGGCAGCTCTCTCAACGTGGACGTCTCCAGATCGCCGAAGACCGTCATCGCCACCGTGCGGGGGATGGGTGTCGCGGTCATCACGAGGACGTGGGGCGGCTCGTCGCTCCGGGTTGAGAGCACCGCCCGCTGCTCGACGCCGAACCGGTGCTGCTCATCGACGACGACCAGCCCGAGATCGGCGAACGCGACCTTCTCCTCGAGCAGGGCGTGGGTGCCGATGACGATGCCGGCCGCGCCCGAGGCGGTCTCCAGCAGCGCCTCACGGCGGGCCGCGGCGCCCAACGAGCCGGTGAGCAGGGCGACCCTGGTGCCGTCGTCGGCGCCGCCCAGCATCCCGCCCTGAGCGAGCTCGCCGAGAAGGGCGCTGATCGACCGCGCGTGCTGCTGGGCCAGCACCTCGGTGGGCGCCAGCAGAGCGGCCTGACCTCCCGAGTCGACGACGCGCAGCATCGCGCGCAGGGCGACCACCGTCTTCCCCGAGCCGACCTCCCCCTGAAGGAGCCGGTGCATGGGGTGCGGCTGGGCGAGGTCGTGCAGCAGCTCGACGCCGATGCGCCGCTGGCCGTCTGTCAGCGTGAAGGGGAGTCGCTGGTCGAACCGGTCCAGCAGTCCGCCGTCCCTTCCCACCCGGGGCCTGGCCGGCTGCGCGGCCGTCTCGGCCCGCCGCAGCGCGAGCACGGTCTGAGTGACGAAGGCCTCCTCGAACCGGAGGCGCTTCTCCGCCGCTCCCTTCTCCGACCAGCTGTCGGGACGATGGATCCAGCGCAGGGCGCGTTCGGCCGGGACCAGCTTCTCCTCGGCGGCCAGGGCCGGCGGGACGACGTCGGGGATGGCGTCGATCAGCTCGAGCGCCAGGGCAATCGCGTCCTCGAGCTGCCAACTCGAGATGGCCGCCGTCGCCGGGTAGATCGAGATCAGCTCCGGCAGGTCCTCGAAGACGGCGACCGCCTGGTCCTCCGCGGAGTGGGTCGCCGCGTCCGCGAAGATCTTCGTCTGCGGGTTGGTCAGCTGCCAGGCGTCGCGGAACCGGCCCACTTTGCCCGAGAACAGCCCGAACCGGCCGGGTTCGAACAGCCCCAGTCGCCAGTCCGCGGTGTGCTGGCGCTTGTCGAAGAAGGTCAGCGCCAGCTCGGCGTCATCGGTGCCGACCACTACTTGGAGCCGGTAGGCCATCCCGCCGCGTCGCCGGTCGGCGTACGGGAACTGCTCGGCACTGATGACGCGGGCGATCACCGTGACGAACTCGTCGAGGACGAACCCCTCGACACCACCGACCTTGCCCTTGTCGACGTAGCGCCGTGGGTAGTGCTGCAGCAGGTCGCCGACGGTGCGGTAGCCGAACGCCTTCTCGATCTTGGCCGCCTGCTTGCCGGCCACCACGGCCAGCTTCGAGTCCCAGGTGACTCCCGGCTTTGTCGGGGGCACCGCTACTCCACGCCCATGAGCAACGGGTAGCGTGGCTGTCCGCCGTCGTAGATGGCAACGTCGATGGTGGGACGAGCCGACGCGAGGTACGCCGCGCAGCGACCCCCGAGCCCGTCGGCGTCCTGTCCGGTCACAAGGGTGACCATCTCACCACCGCCCCCCAGCAACAGTTCGAGGACGTCGACCGCGACGTCGTAGAGGTCCTGCCCGACGACGGCGAAGTCACCCTCGACGACCCCGAGCGCATCGCCCGGTTCGCACGGCCCGGCCATCGTCATGGCTCGCCTCGACGCGACCGTGACGGCGCCGGACCGGGCATGTCGTGCGGCCGCCGTCATCTCGAGGACGTCCTGCTCGTAGGGGCGCCCGGGCTCGTGGACGGCCAACGCGGCCAGCCCCTGCACCTGGGCGCTGGTCGCGATCACGGAGGCCCGACACCCGTCCTCGTCCCGCGCCGTCTGGGCGGCCGCCTCCGCGACGCCGACCGAGTTCTTGTCGTTGGGGAGAACCACCACCTCGGCGGCGCCGGACTTGCGGATGGCCGCAAGAACCTCCGCGGTCGACGGCCGTCGTCCGGCCCCCGGCCACACCACCGTTGCTCCCTCGGCCGCGAAGAGCTCGGCCAGCCCCTCGCCCGCCGCGACCACGACGACCCGGCGTCCGCTGAGTGGCGATGCCCGATGGTCGCGGGACTGGTCGGCGAAGTGCGTGACCCGGATCCGATGCGGGTGTCCGGCGGCGATCCCGGCCTCGACCGCGGACCCCACATCGTCGACGTGCACGTGCACGTTCCAGAGGCCGTCCCCTCCGACAACGACGAGGGAGTCGCCGAGGGGGGCGAGGGACCGTCGTAGCTCGGGGACGGCGTCGTCGGCGGCATCGAGCAGGAACATCACCTCGTACGACGGCCCCTCCGCGGTGAGGTCTCCGGAGGGGAGCGGGACCGGGATGGCCCGGGAGCCCGGCTGCCGGGCGTCGGAGACCCGGCGCTTCCCGGTGACGGCGGTCTCCGCCGCATCGAGTACGACGCACAGTGCGCGGCCCCCCGCGTCGACGACTCCGGCGTCGCGGAGGACGGTCAGCTGCTCCGGCGTACGGGCCAGTGCCTCGCGAGCGGCGCCGGCGGCGGCCCGGATGACGTGACCGAGCCGGTTCGACTCCTCCGCGGCGCAGGCGACGGCCGCATCGGAGGCGGCCCTGGCCACCGACAGGATGGTGCCCTCCACCGGCGTACCGACGGCGGCGTAGCTCGCCTCCGTGGCCAGGGCGAGCCCCTCCGCGAAGACCGCGGCCGAGCGGCCGTGCGGCCCCGCCGACGCCAGCCGCTTGCACAGGGCGCCGGCGAGCTGGGAGAAGATCACCCCGGAGTTGCCGCGTGCGCCGAGCAGCGCCCCTCGAGCGAACCCGGCAAGAGCGGCCCGAAGGTCCGGCCCCGCGTCGAGCATCGCCCGCCGCGCCGCCTCGACGGTGAGGTACATGTTCGTGCCGGTGTCCCCGTCGGGCACCGGGTAGACGTTGAGCGCGTCGATCTCATCCCGGGCGGAGCCCAGCGCGTCGAGAGCGAGGTCGGCGAAGCGATGCACGGACCGGAGGTCGCTGGTGGCCACCGCGTCACCGGTCATCGTCGCGCCTCCTTCCCCCGGGTCATCGCCGACTCTCGATTTCCGTCGCGACAGGGTCGTCGGATAGTCTTGTGCGGCTGCCCGAGCACGGTTGGGCATCCTCGACGAAACCTAGCAATCCCAGGAGTTCACGGTGGCTGCCGTCTGCGACATCTGCGGCAAAGGCCCGGGCTTCGGTCACAACCGGCCCTGGTCGCGCAAGATCACGAAGCGCCGCTTCGACCCGAACATCCAGCGGGTCCGCGCGACCGTCAACGGCGCCCCGAAGCGGCTGAACGTCTGCACCGGCTGCCTCAAGGCCGGCAAGGTCACTCGCTGACCCCCACTTCCCGTTAAAGGGGGCTAGAAGTGGGTGTGGCCGGTCGGGCCGTCGTACGGCGCTCCGTCGACCGTGACACCCGAGCCCTCCGACACATGGCCGATGACGGTCCAGGCCTCCGGAAGCGCGACCCCGGCCGGGAACGTCCCTACGAGTGCATGGTCATCGCCTCCGGTGAGCACGAACCGGAGCGGGTCGGCGCCGAGAGCCGCGCCGACCGCCTGAAGGGGCTCATCGACCTCGAAGACGTCCGAGACCACATCGATAGCGACCGCAGAGTCCTCGGCGAGGTGCCCGACGTCGGCAAGCAGGCCGTCCGACACGTCGATGAGCGAGGTGGAGCCGAGCGAGGCGGCGACCGGCCCTTCGGCGT
>JBOHDW010000380.1:0-2001 GCA_050700795.1 Nocardioidaceae bacterium
GTTCCGGTTCACCATGGCACCATGGTGAACCGCCCGCGCACGAGAGCCCCGTAGCGCTAGGAGATGGCCCGCTGCCGCTCCCGGTACGCCGCGACGTGCAGCCGGTTGCCACAGGTCCGGGCGTCGCAGTACCGCTTCGACCGGTTGCGCGACAGGTCCACGAGCAGCTGGGAGCAGTCCGGCGCCGCGCACCGACGCAGCCGTTCACGCTCACCACTCGCGAGGACCTGGGCCAGCGCCATGCCGCAGTCCACGGCCAGGTGCTCGGCCAGCGAGGCGCCGGGGGAGAAGTAGTGGATGTGGTACTCGTAGCCGTCGTGGTCGGTCAGCCGGGGATTCACCGCGGCGGCCGCGACCAAATGGTTGATCAGCGAGGCGGCCAGCGCGTCGGTCGGCGCGTCGAAGATCGGTGCCAGCCGCGGCCGCACCTCGAGTACGGCGTCCAGGTCGGCCTTGCGCAGAGGCCCGACCTCGCTGATGTCGTGGCGACCGACGAACTCGGCCAGCTTCGAGAGGTCGGTCAGCTCGTCCCCGTTGTTGACCAGGTCCACGACGGTCGCGAGCCACTGCTCGGTGTCATGGCTGAACAACGGGCGCTCCTGGGCTCGGCGGGCTGCTGGGGGCAACCCTAGCCAGCCCCCGGTCAGGCGGCGTGGCGCGACAGGATCTCGGCGATCGCCGAGTCGACGTCGACGTGCTCGGACTCGCTGCCCGGTTTGACGGCCCGGTTCATCCGATGCACGAAGGCGCTCAGCTCGCCGCTGCGGGCCTGGATCAGCGCCTCGCCGTCGGGGGAGCACAGCTCGATGATCACGACCGCGTGGCCGGCGGTGTCGAGGCAGGGCCACACGTGGACGTCGCCGTCGCCGGTCGGCTCGTAGAGCCCCTCGGTGAGCAGCTCGCGTCCGAATGTCCAGGTGACCAGCCCGCCGGTCGTGGAGAACACGGCCGTGACGGCGTACGGGTCGCGGGGGTCGTAGCGGAACTCCGCGTCGATGGGCGTGGTGTGGCCGAGGGCGTCGATCAGCTCGAGCCCGACCGGCTGCGTCAGCCCGAGTCCGGTTGTTTCCATCGACTGGTCCATGGTGTTCCCTTTCCTCCCCAGAGCCGGCCCTCTCCGCCGGCACTGACGAGACGAGGCTGGGCCGCGGGTATGACGAGGGAATCGACCCGAGATGGGGATCTTTTACTTCCCCACCTCTTGACTCGGCCGATGTGTCCGGTTTTGGCGGTGTTTGGTGGCCGTCGACAATGGTGCGATGAGCAGCCAGCCCGACCGACCGCGCGGCCGGGTGTACCGACGTCTGCACGCGAACCCGGTCCTCGGGGCGCTGACCAAGGTCGTCGTCACGATCGTCGGCACCCTGGTCACCATCGTCGGGATCATCACGATCGTGACCCCCGGCCCGGCGGTCGTGCTGATCCCGCTCGGGCTGTCGATCCTGGCCACCGAGTGGGACTGGGCCTACCGGCTGCTTCTCTATGCGCGTCGCAAGATCGCCAAGGCCCGCGCCCGAGAGCTCGCCCAGGATCCTCGGGTGCGCCGTCGCCGCCGGCTGGTCGCGTCGGCCGCCCTTCTCGTCGTGGTGGGCGGCATCGCCGGCTTCCTCGTGCTGTTCGGCTGGCCGTCGTACGCCGTGACTGGCTGGGACTGGGCACAGGGCCGGGCGAAGTGGCTGCCGGAGCTTCCCGGGATGTGAATCGAGGGGAGGTTGTGCGCTAGCCTTTCGGCGCATCCGCAATGCCCGGGCGATTGGCGCAGTGGTAGCGCGCTTCGTTCACACCGAAGAGGTCGCTGGTTCGAACCCAGCATCGCCCACGGCCTTGGTCCGTAACGTCTTGCGCCCCAAGTGGTTTGCGGAGCTTCGTCGATGAGCAGGATGAAGAGGTGGCGGACTACGACAACCGGACCCCCGTGGACCAGCGGCCGTGACGACGCTCACGTTCATCGCCGCCGCGGCCTTGACGGGCACCTTCACCCCGAAGGCGGTGGCGGGGCTC
>JBOHDW010000381.1:0-4745 GCA_050700795.1 Nocardioidaceae bacterium
GTTCTTCTCCCCGATCCAGCAGCTGTCCCAGGTGTTCGACTCCTGGCAGCAGACCCGGGTCTCGGTGAACCGGATCGCCGACCTGATGCGGATGGAGTCGTTGACCCCGCAGGCCACCGATCCCGTGGACCCGACCGGGCTCGCCGGGGTCATCGACCTCGATGACGTGCATTTCGCCTATCCGATCGCCACGCGGAGCACCGAGCGGCGAGGGCCCGCGGACGCGCGCATCCTCGTCGGGCAGGCGGTCCGCAAGCCACCCGAGGCGCTGCGCGGGGTCGACCTGGCGGTGGGCGCGGGGGAGACGGTCGCCCTGGTCGGCGAGACAGGCGCCGGCAAGTCAACGGTGATGAAGCTCGTCGCGCGGTTCTACGACCCGGCCAGCGGGCGGGTACTGGTCGACGGGACGGACCTGCGCCGGTTCGACCAGAACCGCTACCACCGCAGGCTCGGCTACGTCCCCCAGGAGACGTTCCTGTTCACCGGCACGGTGCGTGACAACATCGCCTACGGACGGCCGGAGGCCACCGACGAGGAGGTCGAGGCGGCCGCGCGTGCGGTTGGAGCCCACGACTTCGTGGCCCGGCTCGCCGGCGGCTACCTGCACCCGATCGCGGAGCGTGGGCTGTCGTTGTCCGCGGGCCAGCGGCAGCTGATCGCGTTGGCTCGCGCCGACCTGGTCCAGCCCGCGATCCTGCTGCTCGACGAGGCGACCGCGAACCTCGACCTGGTCACCGAGGCCCAGGTGGTGTCGGCGATGCACCGGCTGTCGCGGCAACGCACCACCGTCCTGATCGCCCACCGGCTCCCGACCGCCCGGTCGGCGGACCGGATCGTGCTGCTCCATCGGGGCCGCGTCGCGGAGGCCGGGACGCACGAGGAGCTGCTCTCCCGACAGGGGCGGTACGCCGCGATGTGGCGGGCCTTCGAGACCGCCGCGGTCTGACGGCGGACGACCGACCCGGTGGGGGGACCGGGCCGGTCGTCGATCGGGAGGGATGTCGAGGTCAGGCGGTCACAGCCCGCTCGTGGTGCAGCCCCACCTTGACCTCCTGCTCGTCAGGGACCCGGCGCAGGTGGGCCAGGCCCAGCAGGCTGAGCACCAACATCAGGCCGGCCCCGATGAAGGCGGCGATCGCTCCGTAGAGGGCGATCTGGCCCATCTTCCAGAACGCGTAGCTGTTGAGCAGCAGGCCGCGCAGGGTCTCACCCTTGAACACGGTGTTGACCTCGGCGGCCAGGGTCGCGTTGTTCGGGTCGGCCAACGAGGCGGCCGAGAGCTGTGCGTAGGTCTTGCCGCCGGTCATCTCCGCGATGTGTACGGCGATGAAGTGGTCGGCATACGCCTGAGCCTGTTGGCCCGTGGTCAGCTGCTGCCCGGCGTACTGCTCCAGGTAGGGCTTGATCTGCGGGCTGGCCAGTGCGTCGTTCCCCTTGGGTGGGAAGTAGATCTGCTGGGCGCTGAGCTGGGTGGTGACCTGATCGGACACGAAGCTGTGGGCCCAGGTGAGCAGCCCGCCGCCGACGACGAGAACCATCGCCAGGATCAGACCGCCGGTCGTGAGCAAGGCGTCGAACGTCCTGCGTCGCATGTTCATCACTCCTCGGTGAGTCCGTGCTGTGCACGGTTGGTTACCTCCTCACGTTCTCGCCGGAGGGGATCGCGCGCACAGGGACCGAAGTCCCGGACACGCGTGCGGAAGGGCACGACTCCACCGGGACCATCGGGACCATCAGGACCACCGGCGGTCGGCCGATCGGCGACGAGTCACTCGCCGAGGTAGTGCCTCGCGATGGCGGTGACGAACCGGTAGACCCCGTCCTCGTCGGGTGCCAGCGGCCCCGCGACGAACGAGGGGCTTCGCATCCCGCGCGCGACGGACTCGCACGCGGCCCAGTCCTGCTTGTTGGTCAGATCCCAGAAGTCCACGGCGTACGTCGGGTCGAAGTCGGCACGCTCGACGGCGGACTTGGGGAACGCCCACGAGCAGGTGATCCGGGTCAGCTCCGGGGTGAGCGGGACCAGCAGATGGCTCATCACGTAGTCGGGGTGCAGGCTGATCAGCAAGTTGGGCAGCACGGCGACGTACATGACCGTGTGCTGCTCCTCCTCGGACAGGCGGGCCATCGTGACGCCCCCACTGCGACCGTCGAGCGACATCGTCTCGGCGTTGTCCCGCAGTTCCATCCAGCCGCCGACCCACTCGCCGACCCGGTCCAGGTTCTTCCCGCTGTGCGGGGTGCTGACCCGGCACAGCTCCGGGTGGATCATCGAGCAGTGGTAGCACTCCTGGTAGTTCTCGATGATCGTCTTCCAGTTCGCCGCCACGTCGTACTCATGCACCTCGGCGGTGACCAGGTCGTCCCCGTCGTACGGCGCGACGATCTGCTCCAGGTCGCCGATGTGGTCGACGAAGTCGCCGGCGGAGCGGGACGGGTCGACGAAGAGCCAGCCGTGCCAGTCGACGATCGGCATCGAGAACAGCGAGTACTGCGCCTTGTCGACCGGGGCCTGCTTGTCCTCGCGCGGCACCGCGATGAGGGAGCCGTCGTGGCCGTAGGTCCAGGCGTGGTACGGGCAGACGATCGCCTTGCTCTGGGCGCTCCCGCCGCAGGGGAGCAGCTCGTGGCCGCGGTGCCGGCAGGCGTTCTCGAACGCCCGGAGCGTGCCGTCGGCGCTGCGGGTGACGAAGACCCCGGTGTCGCCCATCGCGAACGCGGCCGAGCTGCGGGCTTCGGCCACCCGCTCGTCTCGACCCAGGCACACCCAGCCGCCGAAGAGCTCCCGGCGCTCCCACGCGAGCACCTCCGGGTCGAGGTAGGCCTGCTTGGGCAGCATCCGGCTGGCTCCGAACGGTTCGAGGGCGAGCCGCACCGCATCCGCGTCGACCGGTGCGTTCCACCTGCCGGTGCGAGGGGTCGTGTCGATGCTCACTGGTCCACCCTTCCTCGGCTAGAGCTCGTTGGCGAACGACTGTACGCCGCCCGCGCCCTCACCCCGGCTGAACCTCTTGTAGGCCAGGTAGCCCAGCACTGCGAGGATCACCGAGACGGCGAGGACCAGCGTGGCCAGGGCGTTCAGCGCCGGGGTCGGCGCGGCCCGGGCGCTGTTGTAGATCTTGACCGAGACCGGCTCCGTCGAGGCGTCGCTCGAGAGGTAGCGAACGATCACGAAGTCGTCCACGACGTCGGCGAAGACCAGCACGGTGCTGGCGAAGATCGCCGGGATCAGCATCGGCAGCACGACCCGGCGTACCGCCTGCAGCGGCGTCGCGCCGAGGTCGACCGCGGCCTCCTCGTAGTGCGCGCCGAGCGTGAGCAACCGGGCCCGCACGATCACCACCGGGTAGGACAGCTGGAAGGTGACCAGGGCGAGCACCTGGCCGCTCAGCCCCAGCTTGACCGGAGTGTTCAGCGTGGTGGCCACGAAGAGCAGAGCCACCGCGAGCAGCGCCTCGGGGAGCACGAACGACAAGATCACCAGGAAGTTGGCGCCGCTCGGGATCCGGCCGCGCCACCGGTCGAGGCCGAGGGCGAGTAGCAGACCGAGCGGGACGGTGATGATGGTGACCAGGATGCCGAGCCGGAAAGTGTGGAACAGCGCGGTGTGCATGGTCGGGTCGTTCCAGACCGACCGCTCGGGGTCCGAGACGTACCAGCGCAGAGAGAACCCCTGCCAGCTCGTGCGCGAGCGCCCGGAGTTGAACGAGAAGAGCACCGCGATGAGCACCGGAAGCAGGGACCAGACGATGTAGAGCACCGTGAAGCCGGCCAGGTACTGGGGTCGACGCCACGGTCCACGGCGCGGGGCGCGGGGCACGGCCACCGCCGCGGCGCTCATGACCGCAGCTCCTCGCCAAGGCGGCCCACCCGCAGGTAGGCGAACATCGGCACCAGCGAGACCACCAGGATGAGCAGCACGAATGCCGCCGCCTGTCCGGTCTGGCCGGGGGTCAGCACGGCTTCGTTCATGAGGTTGCCGATCATCGTGGTGCCCGGCGTACCGGAGAGCAGGTCGGCGGTGAAGTAGTCACCGAGCATCGGCAGGCAGGTCAGTAGCACGCTGGTGACGATCGCGGGCATGCTCAGCCGCAGGGTGACCCGCGCGAACGCCTGGCTCCGGTTGGCCCCGAGGTCGCGGGCCGCCTCGATGGTGGCCTGCGGGATCCGGTCGAGCCCGGCGAACAGCGGCAGGATCATGTAGGGCACGTAGCCGTACACCAGCCCGAGTACGACGGTCGGCGCATGCCCGTTCAGCCAGTCCACCCGGTCGTTGAACAGCCCACCGAGGCTGATCACCTTGTTCACCCAGCCGTCGTTCTGGAGCAGGTTGATCCAGGCGAGCATCCGCATCATGTAGCTGATCCAGAACGGGGCGATCAGCGCGGCGAGGAGCAGCCCCTTCCACCGGGTCGCGAACCGGGCGGTGTAGTAGGCGACCGGGTAGGCGATCACCAGGCAGAGCAGGCTGGCCGCAACGACGTACACGAAGGTGCGGAGCAGGGCCGGGCCGAAGTACCCCTCCGCGCCGACGATGTGGCTGAGCACGAACCGGAACTGGATGGTGTTCCAGTGGATCGGGTTCCAGACCGGTGCGGGCTGCCGGAGGACCGGGTCGATCTGCCCGAAGAGGATCGCCAGCACGACGTACATCGGGGCGACGAACAGCGCCAGCAGCCACAGCGTGCCGGGGGCCGCTAGCAGGGCCCACAGGGCGGTGCCGCTCCGTCGGTCGGTCCCGGCCG
>JBOHDW010000382.1:0-4764 GCA_050700795.1 Nocardioidaceae bacterium
TCCAGCAGCCGGTGGTGCAGGTGCTTCTTGTCGGGGGTGTAGAACGGCTGACCGTGCCGCGTGCGGCGTACGACGGCCATCAGGAGGTCGGCGAACGGGACCACCAGGATCGCGATCGGCAAGATGATCGGCAGCAGCGTCGGTAGCAGGCTGGCCTTCGACCCTCCCGCCCCCTGGCTCATGTCGACCGTCGCGAACTGGCCGGTGAGCGTGAACGCCGAGCCGGCCAGCACCAGCCCGATCAGCATCGACCCGGAGTCACCCATGAACATCCGCGCCGGGAAGAAGTTGTGCGGCAGGAACCCGACGCAGGCACCGCCGAGGGCCGCGCACAGCAGCGCGGCCGTGATCGCGAGTGTCACCCCGTTGGCGTCGGCGAGCTTGTAGGAGAAGGCGAAGAACGCGACGGCGCCGATGCAGACCACGCCCGCGGCCAGCCCGTCGAGCCCGTCGACGAAGTTGACCGCGTTGACCGTTGCGACCACCACCACGACGCTCGCGAGCGCCGCCTGGGTCGGGTCGAGGACGAACTGCCCGCGTCCGGGGAGCTGGAAGTTGCTGTACTCGACCCCGTTGAGCACCAGGAACGCCGCCGCCAGCACCTGGCCCCCGAACTTGGTCAGGGCGTCGAGCTCGATGATGTCGTCGATCACACCCAGGGCACAGATCATCGCCCCGCCGATCAGCACGATCGTCGCGTCGTGGAACACGTTGGCGCCCGCGGTCGACAGGAACGGCAGCCGCCGGGCCACGGCGTACGCCGCGACGAGCCCGCCGAGCATGGCCACCCCACCGAAGTACGGGATCGGGATCGCGTGCACGTCACGGTCACGGACCTGGGCGACGGCGCCGAAGCGGGTCGCCAGCTCACGAGCCACCACACCGAGCAGGTAGCTGACGGTGGCGGCGACCAGGAAGACGGTGAGGTACTCGCGCAACCGCTCAGCCTTCGTCCACGATCTCGACCCCCACCCGCGCGGCGATCTCGTTGAGCCGTTCGAGTGGCACCGCCCCTTGACGCAGCAGCCGCCCGGTCATCGCGTTGGTCACGTCGACGATCGTCGAGGGGACCGGCCCGGGCGTCGGGCCGGCGTCGAGGATCACCTCGACCGCGTCGCCCAGCATCGCCTCGGCGGCGTCGGCGTCCACGGCGGGGGGAAGGCCGGTCTTGTTGGCGCTGGTCACCGCCAATGGTCCGGTCCGGCCCAGCAGCTCGAGCGCGACGTCGTGGTCGGGCATCCGGACCGCGACGGTTCCGAGCGTGTCGCCGAGGTCCCACTGCAGGGACGGCTGCTCGCGACAGACCAGGGTGAGCGGGCCGGGCCAGAGCTCCTCGACGAGCGCGCGGGCATAGGACGGGACCCCGATCGCCAACGCGTCCAGGGTGGCGACGGCCGCGATGAGGACCGGCGGCGGCATCTCGCGCCCCCTGCCCTTGGCGGCGAGCAGCCGGACCACCGCCTGGGCGGAGAACGCATCGGTCCCGATCCCGTAGACGGTGTCGGTCGGGAGCACGATCAGCTGTCCCCGTTGGACCGCGAGCGCGGCGTTGGCCAGCCCGGCCTCACGCTCGGTGTCGCCTCCGGTGCTGAAGCGGCTGGTCACTGGGTCACCACAGGGTCATCGTGCCAGCCGAGCGGTCAGGTAGCGGTCCCGCCCTGCCAGGTCGAGATGGTCGCGCACCTCCCGCCACCTGCCGGTCACCCGGAAGACGCCAGGGGCCGCCTCGCCTTGGACATCGGCGTGTTCGACGCCCACCACGCCGCCGGGCCTGAGCAACCGCGCGGCCACCCGCTCCACCACACGCATCGCCGCGAGGCCGTCGTCACCGGACCACAGCGCCGCCGCCGGGTCGTGGTCGCGGGCCTCGGGAGCGACGGACTCGAAGGCCGCGTAGGGGATGTACGGCGGGTTGCAGACCACGACATCGACGCCCCCGTCGAGCTCGGGGAAGGCGTCGGCCATGTCCCCCCGGCGAAGGTCGACCCCGCTCCCCCGCAGGTTCCGCTCCGCCCAGTCGTGGGCGGGGGGGTCCAGCTCGACGGCGTGGACCCGGGCACCCGGCGCCTCTGTCGCCACGGACAGCGCGATGGCTCCCGAGCCGGTGCAGAGGTCGACCACCACGGCCTCGTCTAAGAGGCGCGCCTGGTCGACCGCCCACCCGGCCAACAGCTCGGTCTCGGGCCGAGGCACGAAGACCCCGGATCCCACTGCCAGCTCGACGTGGCGGAACGCCGCGACCCCGGTCAGGTGCTGCAGCGGCTCCCGAAGTGCGCGCCGGGCGATCAGCCCCTCGAAGCGATCGGTCTGGGCGGCGGTCGGCTCCTGCCCGAGGGGCAGCCGCGCCCGGGACGTGTCGAGCACGTGCGCGAGAAGCTCGGCCGCGTCGTACGCCGGGCTCGGGACCCCGGCCGCGGCGAGACGGGCTGATCCCTCGTCGAGAAGACGGCGAACGGTCACTGGTCCAGCGCCGCGAGCCGGCCGGCCAGGTCGGCGGCCAGGCAGGCGTCGATGACCGGGTCCAGGTCACCCTCGAGCACCTGATCCAGGTTGTAGGCCTTGTAGCCGGTCCGGTGATCCGAGATCCGGTTCTCCGGGAAGTTGTAGGTCCGGATCCGCTCGGACCGGTCGACGGTGCGCACCTGCGAGCGACGTGCGTCCGAGGCGTCCGCGTCGGCCGCGTCCTGCGCGGCCTGCAACAGCCGGGACCTGAGGATGCGCAGCGCCTGCTCCTAGTTCTGCAGCTGGGACTTCTCGCTCTGACAGCTGACCACGATCCCTGTCGGAAGGTGGGTGATCCGCACCGCCGAGTCGGTGGTGTTCACCGACTGGCCGCCCGGGCCGGACGACCGGAACACGTCGATGCGAAGCTCCTTCTCGTCGATGGTCACGTCGACGGGCTCGGCCTCCGGCATCACCAGCACGCCCGCTGCCGAGGTGTGCACCCGGCCCTGGCTCTCGGTGACCGGGACGCGCTGCACCCGGTGGACACCACCCTCGAACCTGAGCAGGCCGTACGGCGCCTCCCCGGGCACCGCGTGGCCGGCCCTCGCCTTGACCGCCAGGGTCGCCGACTTGTAGCCGCCGAGATCCGACTCCGTGGCGTCAAGGAGCTCGGTCTTCCAGCGACGGCGCTCGGCGTAGCGGGTGTACATGCGGAGCAGGTCTGCGGCGAACAGGGCCGACTCTTCGCCGCCCTCCCCCGACTTGATCTCGAGGATGGCGTCCTTGGCGTCCACCGGGTCGCGGGGCACCAGCAGGTGGCGCAGCCGCTCCTGGGCGACCGCCCGTCGCTCGGCGAGGGAGTCGGCCTCCGCGGAGAAGGTGGGGTCCTCGGCCGCCAGCTCGTGAGCCGCCTCGACGTCGTCGCCGAGTCGGCGCCACTCGTCGTACGCGCGCACGATGGCCGAGAGCTCGGCGTACCGCTGGTTCAGCGTCTTGGCCAAGCGTGGGTCGGCGAACACGGCCGGATCGGCGAGTCGCCCTTCGAGCTCGGCGTGCTCGGCCACCAGGCCGTCAACCGCTTCGAACACGACTCCTCCTCCCTGCCGGTGTGACGCGAGCAACGACTGCTGGATGCAGACGAAGCGCCGGCCTCCGCATCGGGTGCGGGGACCGGCGCTTGCAAGGAGCTACTTCTTGGTGGTGTCCTGCCGCTTGGCGTAGCGCGCCTCGAAGCGGGCCACGCGACCACCGGTGTCGAGGATCTTCTGCTTGCCGGTGTAGAACGGGTGGCACTGCGAGCACACATCGGCGTGGATGACGCCGTTGGCCGCGGTGCTGCGGGTGGTGAACGTGTTGCCGCAGGTGCAGGTCACCTCGGTGAGCGCGTACTCCGGGTGGATGTCGGTCTTCATGGTTTCCTCTCGCTTCGGCGCCGGGTCGCCTCCCTCGGGTGGTGACGTGAACCGGAACCGACGAACAAGTATGCCAACCCGTCGCCGGCGCGCGAAATTCCCCTCGGGAGCCCGCTCACGCGGCCGTGCGGCGGGGGTCAGTCCTCGTCGCGGCCGTTGGAGCCCGGGGTGGTCTTCTGCACCTGCATCAGGAACTCGATGTTGCTCTGGGTCTTCTTGAGCCGTTCGAGCAGCAGCTCGAGGGCCTGCTGTCCGTCGAGACCGCTGAGCACCCGGCGGAGCTTCCAGACGATGGCCAGCTCCTCCTTGCTCATCAGCAGCTCCTCGCGGCGGGTGCCCGACTGGACGGCGTCGATGGCCGGGAAGAGCCGCTTGTCGGCGAAGTCGCGCCGAAGTCGGATCTCCATGTTGCCGGTGCCCTTGAACTCCTCGAAGATCACCTCGTCCATCTTCGAGCCGCTCTCGATCAGCGCGGTGGCCAGGATCGTCAGCGAACCGCCGCCCTCGATGTTGCGGGCCGCGCCGAAGAACTTCTTCGGCGGGTAGAGCGCGGATGAGTCGACACCACCGGACAGGATCCGGCCGCTCGCGGGCGCGGCCAGGTTGTAGGCGCGACCGAGCCGGGTGATCCCGTCCAGGAGCACCACCACGTCGTGACCGAGCTCGACCAGGCGCTTGGCCCGCTCGATGGCCAGCTCGGCCACCGCGGTGTGGTCGATCGCCGGCCGGTCGAACGTCGAGGAGATGACCTCGCCCTTGACCGCACGCTGGAAGTCGGTGACTTCCTCCGGACGCTCGTCCACGAGGACGACCATCAGGTGGCACTCCGGGTTGTTCGCGGTTATCGCGTTGGCGATCGACTGCATGACCATCGTCTTACCGGCCTTGGCGGGCGAGACGATGAGGC
>JBOHDW010000383.1:0-8148 GCA_050700795.1 Nocardioidaceae bacterium
GACCTCGGACGCCTCGGTGGCGAGGGCGATCGACGTCGTGCAGGCGATTCACAAGACCCCGATCGTGGTCAACGACAGCCGTGGCTTCTACACCAGCCGGGTCATCGGCACCGTCGTCAACGAGGGGCTGGCCATGCTGGCAGCGGGGGTGCATCCGGTGAGCCTCGAGCGCGCCGCCACACAGGCCGGCTACCCCGTCGGGATGCTGCAGCTGTCCGACGAGCTCAACTTGGAGCTGATGGCGAAGATCCGCAAGGCCACGCTCGCGGCGATCGAGCGTTCGGGGGGCGCGGCCACGGTGGCGCCGCAGGACGACGTCGTCTCGACGATGATCGGGCTCGGCCGGCCGGGCCGGCTCCACCGCGCCGGCTTCTACGAGTACGACGAGTCGGGCAACCGGCTCGGCCTCTGGAAGGGGCTGGCCGAGCACTTCCCGGTCGCCGACGAGCAGCCCGACCTCGCCGGTCTCCAGGAGCGGTTCTTGTTCATCGAGGCCGTGGAGACCGCGCGCTGCTTCGCCGAGGGCGTCATCGAGTCCGCGGCGGCCGCGAACATCGGCTCGATCATGGGGATCGGCTACCCGCCGAACACCGGCGGCACCGCGCAGTTCATGCAGGGGTACGACGGTGGCCTACTCGCCTTCGTGGCAAGGGCGCGCGAGCTCGCCGCGGCGTACGGCCCCCGCTTCGAGCCGCCGCCGTACCTGGTGGAGCTCGCAGAGTCCGGGGAACGTTTCCCCGCCTGAACGCCGGTGCGTGAGACACAATGAAGCAGTGAGCTCACCCGTGGTCGACGTGCGCGACCTCTGGGTGCGCTTCGGGCAGGTCGACGCCGTGTGCGGGATCGACCTGGCGGTCAGGCCCGGCAGTGGCACCGCGCTGCTCGGTCGCAACGGCGCCGGGAAGTCCACCACGATGCGCGTGCTCGCCGGGGTGATCCCGCCGACCAGCGGCACGGTGACCGTCGCCGGCCTCGACATCGTGACCCAGACCCTCGCGGTGAAGCGGGTGACCGGGTACTGCCCGGACGTCGGCGGGCTGGTTCCGCGGGCGACCCCGTGGGAGCACCTCCAGCTCGCGGCCCGGCTGCGCCGCCTGCCGGACGGGTGGGAGGAGCGCGGCAAGACGCTGCTCGACCGGTTCGACCTGGGCGGGGCGGCCCACCGGGTCACCGCCGGGTTCAGCCACGGCATGGGACGCCGGATGTCGGTGATCCTGGCCGCCTTCCACGACCCGTTGGTGCTGCTGCTGGACGAGCCGTTCGATGGGGTGGACCCGCTCGGGGTCGAGGCGACGATGGAGGTCATCGCGGACGCCCGGGCCGGTGGCGCGGCCGTGCTGGTCTCCACCCACCTGCGCGAGCTGGCGGTCGAGGCGTGTCAGGACGCGGTCGTGCTGAGAGGCGGCTCCGCGGTCGCCCAGGTCCCGGCCGCCGAGATGGGGGGTGAGGCGGGTGCCGGTGCGTACCGCGCCCTCCTGGACTGAGGCCGTCCAAGACGTCGGCCCACTGCTCCGGTTCCGGGCCGCCGGACTGCGCGGCCGCGGCCGTCGCCTCGAGACGCTCGGCCTCGCCCTGGTGCTGCTGTTGACCCTGCTCGCCGCGATCGTGCCGGCGTTCCTGCCCGAGATGCGGGTGACCCGCCGAGACATCCTGGTGCTGATGCCGACCGGCTACCTCGGGGTGCTGGCGATCTCGCTGATCTCCGCGGCCGCTTCCGGGGGCGGCCGGGAGCTGCTCACGCGCGAGCAGGCGGTGGCCTACCCGATCAGCCCGACCACCGACCACCTGGGCGCGCTGCTGATGGCACCGCTGAACATCGCCTGGCTGCTGCAGGGCTGGGCGCTCCTCGCCGGCACCGCCTACTCGATCGGGCCGAGGCCGGGGCTGGCGCTCGCCCAGCTTCCGCAGCTGGCCTGGCTGTTCACCGCCACCGCCGTCGCGCAGCTGGTCGGCTGGATGGTCGAGTCGATACGCCGGCGTCGCCATGGCGTCTTGGTGGTGCGTTCGGTGACCGGTCTGCTGGCCGCCGTCGCCGCCGTGATCGTCGCCACCCACCACACGTCGGAGCTGCTCGACAGGGCGCCGACCCTGCGGATCGCGATCGCGGTCATCGACGGGGCCAAGGGCGACATCGGTCCGTGGCTCCGGGTGCTGGTGGCGATCGTGCTGGTGGGGGTCGCGGCCGTCGTACTCGGGGCGTTCGTGGCGGGTCGGGTGATGCGGAGGCCTTCGCGCGAGGAGCTGAAGGTCGAGTCGATGCCCCGCGACGCGCGCACCAACCCCGCCTCCGACCTCGTGGCGCTGTTGCGCACGGACCGGGTCAGCATCTGGCGGTCGGTGCCGCTGCGCCGTGGGCTGGTGGTGCTCGCCCTGATGCCGGGGGCCGTTGCGCTCGCCGGTTCGCTGACCTGGGAGAACATGCCGATCATGCCGGGGCTGGTCTGCTCGGGTGGGGCGCTGCTTTTCGGCGTCAACTCGTGGTGCCTGGACGGTCGCGGGGCGTTGTGGCGCGACAGTCTGCCGGTCGCACCACGCCTGGCCTTCGCCAGCCGGGTCATCGTGCTCACCGAGGTGCTGCTCGTCGCGACGGCCGGGACCATGCTGATGGCCGCGCTGCGAGCCGGACGGCCGACGGGTGGCCAGATCGCCGCGGTGATCTGCGTGTCCCTCGTGGTCTCGGTCATGGTGGTCGGTACGTCGCTGCGCTGGTCGACGTACCGGCCGTTCTCCGTGGACCTGCGTAGCGCCCGGGCCACCCCCGCGCCGCCGCTGGTGATGGTCGGCTACTCCGCGCGGCTGGCCCTGAGCACGACGGTCGTGGGGATGCTCTTCGGTCTTGCCGGGCGGGCGACGTGGGAGGCGCCGGCCCTTCTGGCGGTGCCGTTCCTGTGCGTCTCGCTGTTCCGGTTGGCGAAGACCGCCGACTCCTGGGCGGACCCGGACGTGCGTTCGCGGGTCGTCGCCGTCGTGGCCAGCTGAGGCTACAACGAGGGCAGCGCGCCCCCGACGCACTTCAACAGGGGCGTGGTCAGCCGCTGGGCGGCCCCCTGCTCGTCGCCCTCGAAGATCCCGGTGTAGAGCGCCCGGACGTTGGCCGGCGTGAGGATCTTGACCAGGCAGGCCTTGGTGGTGGGGTCCAGCGCCCCTGCCTGGCTGCCCATGGCCTTGCTGAGCATCTTCGCCGCGTCTGTGCAGTCGATCATGACGCCGGCGGCCGCGCTCGCGTCCCGGTGAGACATCTTGAGGCCGGTCACCGAGCCGATCGCCTTGCCGTCAGCGGACAGCAGGCCGTACTTCTCCAGGTTGTCGGTGCCCACCTTGTCGACGAACCCCTTGCCCACGCAGTCGGCCTGCGTCTTGTTCACCGTGAACCCGGCGCCGTTCGCGCCGCTCCCGGACAGCATCGCCGCGGAGATCGCCTTGGCCGCGGCGGCGTCACCCGCGCTCTCGCCGCCGCCCCCACTGCCGCCGCAGCCGGTCAATGCCAGGGTCAGCGTCGTCAAGACGGCGGGCGCCAGGATGCGAATCTTCATCGAGCTCCCCCTTTGGGTCGATGGGCCGAGCCTAGCCGCCCCGCCCTACCCGCCCTGCCCAAACGATTCGTCTGCGTAGTTTCGTCTGTTCTCAGCGGAGGCTAAGCAGACGAATTGTTTGGGGAGGGCGCGGGCGACCGGCTCGACAACCCCACGAAGGTCACTGCTCCGCCGGCGATGAGCAGCACCGCGCAGACCAGCTGCGCCCCCCGGTACGCCGAGGTGAGCGCCGCCGCATGTCGGTAGTCGGCCCCCGACAACCCGACCAGCGCGGGCAGCGCCGCGACCGCGAGCAGAGACCCGGTGCGGGCGACCGCGTTGTTCACCCCACTGGCCGCGCCGGCGTACCGGTCCGGCGCGGCGGCCAGCACGCTCGCAGTGAGCGGGGTGACCAGCGCGACCAGCCCGACCGAGAACAGCAGCAGGCCGGGCAGCACCCCGATCAGGTAGTCGGTGTGCGGCCCCACCCCCCGAAGCAGCAGCACCCCGACACCGCAGACGACCGGACCCGCCGACATCTGCGGGCGCGGCCCGATGCGTTGGGACAGCGCCCCCGAGTAGCCGGAGCCCACCAGCATCAGCACCGTGATGGGAACGGTGGCCAGCCCGGCCTCGAGCGGCGTGTACCCGACGCTCACCTGCAGTTGGAGGACCAGGAAGAAGAGCATCGCCCCGAGTGCGCCGTACACCAGCAGCGTCATCGCGTTGGCGACCGAGAAGACCCGGGAGCGGAACAGGCTCAGCTCGACCAGCGGGTGGGCCGACCGACGCTCGACGAGCAGGAAGGCGACCAGGGCGACCACGCCGGCGACCGCACTCCCCACGGCGTACGACGCCGACGGCTGGACCAGCGCCAGCGTGACGCCGGCGAGCCCCGCGGCGGTGAGGGCGGCGCCGGCCACGTCGAAGCCGCGCGCGGACTCGGGGTCACGGGACTCGGGCACGTGCCTGGCGCAGATCACCAGCACCACCACCGCGATCGGGACGTTGAGGGCGAAGATCCACCGCCAGCTGGTCACCTGGATCAGCCAGCCGCCGAACAGCGGGCCGATCGCCCCGGCGATGCCGCCGAGCCCGGCCCACTGCCCGATTACCTGACTCCGGTCCTCCTGCCGGAACGATCCCTGGATCATCGCCAGGCTGCCGGGCGTCAGCAGGGCCGCGCCGATGCCCTGGACGAGCCGGGCCAGCACCAGCTCGAGGGGGGTCTGGGCGATCGCGCAGCACGCGGATGCGGCGGCGAACCAGGCGACCCCGACCATGAACATGCGGCGCCGGCCGAAGTGGTCGCCGAGGGAGCCCCCGACGAGGATGAGCGACGCGAGCGAGAGCAGGTAGCCGTTGACCACCCACTGCAGGTCGGCCATCGACGCGGCGAGCCCCTCCCCGATCCGGGGCAACGCGACGTTGACCACCGTCCCGTCGAGCATCGCCATCCCGGAGCCGAGGACGGCCGCGGTGAGCACCCAGCGGCCCTGCGGGCTCCGGCGGCTGATCATCTCGGTCACGGGACGGCCCGCTCGTAGCGCATCTCGGTCGGGTACGGCGGCCACGGCGCCTCTCGGCGTTCGGCCGCCGGCTCCCAGCCGAGATGCTCATAGACCCGTCGGGCGCGGTGGTTCTCCTCCAGGCACCACAACCCCGCCACTCGGCTCCCACGCGCGGCGATCGCCTCGACCGCCCGGCGTACGCCGGCCGAGGCCAGCCCCCGACCCCAGTGGTCGGGCCGGACCGCGAGGTGTCGCAGGGTGCCGGCGTCGTAGGCGACCAGGCAGGTCAGCCCCTGGTCATCCTCGGCGACCCGCACGCACACCTCGGGGTCGTCGAGGAGGAGGCTCCACCTAGTGAGCACGTCGTCGTCGGGGAAGGGGTACCGCTCGGGCGGGAAGACGTGGGCCAGGGCCACCAGGTTCGCCGCCCGTTCGAGGTCGCGAAGCGGGCCGGCCTCCTCGGGACGCGCGGCTCGGAACACCCGGTCATGCTGTCACCCGCTCCCTCGGCTGCCTCGGCCGCCTCGCTGTGCCCGGTTCGGCCGGGCAGAGTCATTGCCGGGCAGACCCTTCGATGGGATGCTGACCTGGTTCCAGCCACCACGAGCACTCGGAGTCCTCATGCGCAAAGCTCTGTTCGCGGTCATGGTCGTCGCCGCCATGGCTCTTGCCGCCCCGGCGAACGCCTCGGTGGTGCGCGGCTCGGGGGTCCACCAGGCCCCCAACCACAAGATCACCCAGAGCACCAGTTCGAACTGGGCCGGCTACGCGGCGATCGGCACCACGTTCACCAGTGTCTCGTCCTCGTGGACGCAGCCGACCGCCAGCTGCACGAACGCGCAGACCTACTCCAGCTTCTGGGTCGGGCTCGACGGCTACTCGAGCAACTCCGTCGAACAGACCGGCACCGATGCGGACTGCTCGGCCTCCGGGGTTCCGAGCTACTACGCGTGGTACGAGATGTACCCGAAGTACCCGGTCAACCTGAAGACCAGGAGCTACCCGGTGTCCCCCGGTGACCACCTGAGTGCCTCGGTGACTTTCACGGGGAGGAACTCCTTCAAGCTGACCATCGCCGACTCCACCAGGGGTTGGACGTTCACCACGAGCCAGAAGAGCGGCAAGGCGGCGCGGACCTCCGCCGAGGTGATCGCCGAGGCACCGTCGAGCTCGAGCGGAGTGCTGCCGTTGACCAACTTCGGCGCGGTGAGCTTCAGCGGCTCGACGGCCAACGGTCAGCCCCTGTCGACGTTCAGCCCGGACAAGATCGACATGGTCTCCGGCACGACGACGAAGGCGACGACCGGATCGATCAGTGGCTCGGGTGCATTCGGCGTCACCTGGGTGCACTCCTGACGCTCCGAGGCTCGGGCCGGGTGCGGTGATGGCCGAGGTGCCGCCCGAGGAGCTGGTGCGCTGCGACGTGCGGGATCGGGTCGCTTGGCTGACCCTCGACTCGCCGGCCAACCGGAACGCCCTGTCCGGCCGGCTGGTGGGCCAGCTCCTCGACGGCCTGGCCGCCGCCGACCGAGACGACGCGGTGCGGGTGGTCCTGATCCGCGCCGAGGGCGGCACCTTCTGCTCCGGGGCGGACCTGACCGAGGCGGTCGGTGAGGGGATGGCCAAGGCCGCCGGTATGTTGGTCTCCCTGCAGCGCGCCATCGCCGCGCTGACCAAGCCGGTGGTCGCCCGGGTGCATGGCAACGTGCGTGCCGGCGGCATCGGCATCGTCGCCGCCTGCGATATCGCGATCAGCACCGAAGCGGCGAGCTTCGCCTTCACCGAGGTCCGGCTCGGGCTCACCCCGGCCGCGATCTCGCTCAGCGTGCTGCCCCGGATGACCGATCGCGCGGCCGCACTGACCTTCCTGACCGGCTCTGCCTTCGACGGGGTCGCCGCCGCGGCGTACGGGCTGGTCACCCGGGCCGTACCCGAGGAGCGCCTGGACGAGGTCGTCGGCGAGGTGTGCGCGGAGCTGGTCAAGGGCAACCCGCAGGGGCTGCGGGAGACCAAGTCGCTCCTCGGACGAGCGCTGGTTGAGCGGATCGACCGTGAGGGCGCCGAGCTGTCCGAGCTGTCCGCGCGGCTGTTCGGCTCCGCCGAGGCACGGGCGGCGATGGCGGCGTTCGTGAACAGGAGGAAGCTCACGTCCGACGGTGGAAGCTGAGGCTGCCGTCGGGTTGTCGGCGGTGCTTGTAGGCCGGATCGTGAAGTCGTTGATGGTGGAAGTTGCAGACCGGAACTGCGTTGGCCAGATCCGTCGGCCCACCGGCGGCGAAGGGGCTGTCGTGATGAAGTTCGCACCAGGCGAACGGTCGCTCGCAGCCGTCGGCCGCACAGGACCGGTGTCGCGTCGCGAGCGCGACACGCTGCGCTTCGGAGAAGAGTCGCTTGGTCCGACCGAGATCCAACGGGAGCGACTCTCCGTTGAGGACCGCGGGCAGGAGCCCTGCGCTGCACGCCAGGCGCCGCGCCTCTCCCGCTGACAGGCTGCCGGCTGCGTCGGTCGACAGCACCCCGACCGCATCGAGCCGCTCGACCAGCTTGTCGTGCTGCACCGTCACCACGATCGTGGCAGGCACCTTGCCGTGCAGGTGGTCGGTGGGCAGATGTTCCAGCAGCTCGAGGAAGGCGAGTCCACGGGCGTGTGCCCAGTCGCGGCGCTCGAGGGCCGGTCCGGTCTGTGCCTCGGATGCGCCAAGTCGGGCGCGCCGCGGGGCGGTCATCGAGTCGAGGATTTTGCGCAGCATGGACGCCTGCAGTGCGGGCACCGTGAAGTGCCCGATGGTCGTGCCGTCGTCGTTGTCATGCATCGTGAGCCGGGCCTTTGCCCGAGCCGACCGCTCCTCCCCGCGCATCAGGGCATCCTCGTGGGCATCGACCGCCGCGCGGTCGGCCTCGACTGCTTCGAGGGCCCGGCGGGCGAGCTGTCGCAGCGTCTTGGGGTTTGTGACCTTCGCCTTCTCCACCAAAGCCGCCTCGACCACCGCACGCTGGTCATCGGTGACCGCGGTGGGCAGCTGGGCGGTCGCGTCCACGATCACCCGAGCGTGGTCGGGTGAGATGGTCCCGAGTCCGAGCGCGGCACCGGTCGCGGTGGCCGGAGACCCGACGGCTCGAGCGAG
>JBOHDW010000384.1:0-3562 GCA_050700795.1 Nocardioidaceae bacterium
GGCCCGGCCCGATGACCTGTCGGCCGTGCTGGCGCTCAACCATGGCAGTGTCGAGCTGCTCGCCCCGATGGACGCGCAGCGCCTCGACCTGCTGCGAGCCATCGCCGACCGGTTCGAGGTGGTCGAGGTGGGCGACGCGGTGGCCGGCTTCGTGCTGACGTTCCGTGCCGGCACGTCCTACGACTCGGCCAACTACCGCTGGTTCGGCGACCGCCACGACGACTTCTACTACCTCGACCGGATCGTCTTCGACCCTGCGTACCGCCGCCGCGGCCTGGCCACCCTCGTGTACGACGCCATGGAGACCCGGGCCAAGGAGCACGGCCGGATGTGCCTGGAGGTCAACGTGGAGCCGCCCAACGAGGCGAGCCTCGCGTTCCATGCGAGCCGCGGCTACACCGAGGTCGGGCGGCTCGGCTTCCCGGACCATGCGGTGGCACTGATGGAGAAGCCACTGTGACCCCCCAGGAACGCGCCGACCGCTGCGCCGCGCTCATGTGGGCCGACGACCGGGCCAGCCAGTCCCTCGGGATGCGGATCGTCTCGGTCGGGCCCGGTCGGGCCATCCTGGAGATGCCGGTGCGTGACGAGATGGTCAACGGGCACGGGATCGGCCACGGTGGGATGACCTTCGCCGTCGCGGACTCGGCCTTCGCCTTCGCCTGCAACTCCCATAACGCACGCACGGTGGCCAGGGCCTGCGAGATCCGCTTCCTGGCACCGACACGCCGCGGCGATCTGCTCGTCGCGGACGCGGTCGAACGCGAGCGGGCCGGCCGGGACGGGATCTACGACATCACCGTCCGGGTCGGCGACGCCGTGGTGGCGGAGTTCGTCGGTCACAGCCGTCAGGTCCGCGGGACCTTCTTCGACGAGGAGGACAGATGAGTCAGTTCCGGATGCCCGAGCCGTCGATCGGGGCGCTGCGCGACCGGCAGCTGGCCGATCTGCGGCAGAGCCTCCAACGCGTCTACGAGCACGTCCCGCACTACACGCGCGCCTTCGACGCGGCCGGGGTCACCCCTGCCGACCTGGTCGAGCTGAGCGACCTGGCCCGGTTCCCGTTCACCACCAAGGGGGAGCTGCGGGACAACTACCCCTTCGGGATGTTCGCGGTCCCTCGAGAGCAGGTGAACCGGCTGCACGCCTCCAGCGGCACCACCGGCAAGCCCACCGTGGTCGGCTACACGAAGGACGACCTCGACGCCTGGGCGGAGCTGATGGCCCGCTCCATCCACGCCGCCGGGGGCCGCCGTGGCGACGTCTGTCACGTCGCCTACGGCTACGGGCTGTTCACCGGCGGGCTCGGAGCCCACTACGGCGCCGAACGCCTCGGCTGCACGGTCGTGCCCGTCAGTGGTGGCATGACCGAGCGCCAGGTGCAGCTGATCGTCGACTTCCGTCCCCGCGTTATCATGGTGACGCCGTCGTACTTCCTGGCGATCCTCGACGAGATGGACAACCAGGGCATCGACCCCCGTGGCACCGGGCTGGAGATCGGCATCTTCGGTGCCGAGCCCTGGACGGAGCAGATGCGCGCGGAGGTGGAGCGGCGCAGCGGGCTCAGGGCGGTCGACATCTACGGGCTGTCGGAGGTGATGGGGCCCGGGGTCTCCCAGGAGGCCGGGGCGACCCAGGACGGGCTGCACATCTGGGAGGACCACTTCTACCCCGAGATCATCGACCCGGTCAGCCATGAGGTGCTGCCCGACGGCGAGGAGGGCGAGCTGGTCCTCACCAGCCTGCGCAGACAGGCGATGCCGGTGATCCGCTACCGCACCCGCGACCTGACCCGGCTGCTGCCGGGCACGGCGTACCCCTCCTTCCGGCGGATGCAGAAGGTCACCGGTCGTTCCGACGACATGATGATCGTGCGCGGTGTGAACGTCTTCCCGAGCCAGATCGAGGAGCAGCTGCTCACCGTCGAGGGGCTGAGCCCGCACTACCTGTGCGTGCTGACCCGTCCCGGTCCCCTGGACGAGCTGACCGTCCAGGTCGAGACGTACGACGCGGCCGCGGACCGGGCCGCCCTGGCCCGCCGCCTCGCCGACCGGGTGAAGAACACCATCGGCATCACCATCCGCGTCGAGGTGCTCGAGCCGCACGCACTGGAGCGCTCACTCGGCAAGGCGAAGCGGATCTCCGACCGCCGGTGACCACGGCTGACGCGGTGCGCGAGGTCGGGCTCGCGCTGCCCCGAACCTACGAGCGACTGGTCGGCGGCCGTTGGAAGCTCAAGATCGGGCAGATCGTCTACGTGTCGTTCGCGAAGGACGAGGCCACGATGGGGTTCGGTTACCCCCGCGAGGCTCGCACCAGTCTGGTCGAGGGGGAGCCGGAGACGTTCTTCCTGCCCGCGACGAGCGACCTGCGTTACCAATGGGTCTGCGCGCGGCTGGACCGGCTCGACGGCGACGAGATGCGCGAGCTCGTGGTCGACGCGTGGCGGATGTGCACCCCGCGGATGCTGCACGAGCTGCCGGACCTGGCGCCGCCCACCGCGTCGGCCTGGGCCGCGATCGACCGTCGGGACTGGCCGGCGGCCCGGCCGCTCCTGCACCCCCACCTCCAGTGGCACGACGGGGCCATCACGCTGCACGGCAGGGACGTCGTACTCGCCCACCTGGCGGAGGTGGCCACGCCGCCCCGGCCACCCGATACGGTGCAGGTGCGAGACGGTCAGGTCTACCGCTGGTCACGCGGATGACGAAGGGAAGGTGCTGAGTTGCTCGACGATCTCGTGGTGATCGACCTGACGAGGGCGCTGGCCGGGCCGCACGCCGCGATGATGCTTGGTGACCTCGGGGCGCGGGTGATCAAGGTCGAGGCGCCGGCGACCGGGGACGACAGTCGGTCCTGGGGGCCCCCGTTCGTCGGACCGGAGGACGCACCCGAGTCGACGTACTTCATGTCCTGCAACCGCAACAAGGAGTCGGTGACCGCCGACCTGAAGTCGGACGAGGGCCGGGCGTTCCTGACCCGCCTGGTGGCTCACGCCGACGTGATCTTGGAGAACTTCCGCACCGGCGTGATGGACCGGCTCGGCTTCTCCGACGAGCGGTTGCACGCGATCAACCCACGCCTGGTGATCTGCTCGATCACCGGCTTCGGTCATGACGGGCCCGAAGGCGGCCGTGCCGGCTACGACCAGATCGCGCAGGGCGAGGGTGGACTGATGTCGCTCACCGGGCCGGGCCCGGACCAGCCGACCCGCGTAGGGGTGCCGATCGGCGACCTGCTGGCCGGCATGTACGCGGCGTACGGCGTGCTGGCCGCACTGCACGAGAGGCAGACCACCGGCCTCGGACGGGTGGTCCGCACCAGCCTGCTGTCCTCGATCGTCGGCGTGCACGCCTACCAGGGGACCCGGTGGACCGTCGCCGGGGGGGTGCCTCAGGCGCTCGGGAACCACCACCCCTCGATCGCGCCGTACGGCCTGTTCCATACCGGCGACGTACCCATCCAGATCGCCTGCGGGAACGACAACCAGTGGCGGACGCTGAGCGGGTTGCTGGGCATCGACGACCCCAGGTTCGCCACCAACCCGTCGCGCGTGGAGCAC
>JBOHDW010000385.1:0-4138 GCA_050700795.1 Nocardioidaceae bacterium
GGCCCGGCCCGATCGCGACCCTGTTCGGCGCGCTCGGCCACGCGGTGACCCGGACCGTCGGCGCGGTCTGGCTCGGGGTCGCCCATGTGCTGGGCGCCGGCGTGCGCAGGATCGGCCGTACCGCCCGTGAGCTCGACCCCGAGCACCGCCGCGACGGGGCGGGGCTCTTCCTGATCGGGCTGGCCGTCGTGGTCGCCGCCGCGATCTGGTGGCAGCTGCCGGGGCGTGCCGGCGACGCGGTCCGCACGGTCGTGGCGGGCTCGGTCGGCCTGCTCGGCTGGTTCGTGCCCGTCCTGCTGGTCTTCGTGGCATGGCGCAACCTGCGCAACCCCGAGAGCAACGGGCCGGCCGGACGACAGATCGTCGGCTGGGCCGCCCTGCTGTGCGGCGTGGTGGGGCTGATCGACATCGCCAACGGGATGCCGCAGCCGCACCGCGGCGACACCGAGAAGCTGCAGCATGCGGGCGGCGCCGTCGGCTTCGTGATCGCGTCGCTCCTCACCGACCTGCTGCGCAGCAGCTACGTCGTCGTACCGCTGCTGGTGCTGATCGCGCTGTTCGGGCTGCTGGTGGTGACCGGTACGCCGGTCTACCAGGTGCCCACCCGGCTGGCCGAGCTGCGTGACCGGCTGCTCGGACGCACCTCCACGACCGAGGAGGAGCCCGGGCTCGACCAGACCCAGCCGCTCAACCGCACCCGCCCGCGTCGCCGCGTCGGGGTCTTCTCCGGCGACGACGAGGCCGAGCGCGACGACCCGGCGTACGACTCCCCGGTCCTCGAGGACCGGGCCCTGCTCGCCGCCCAGCGAGACGACAAGCCTGACGAGAAGGGCGAGGCGCCGCCGCACACCCCACTGCCGCCCCGCGTGGAGCAGCTCTCGCTGTCCGGCGACATCGCCTACTCACTGCCCGGCAATGACGTGCTGAAGTCCGGGAGCGTGCACAAGGCCCGCTCGAAGGCATCGGACGACGTGGTCGAACGACTCACCGAGGTGCTCGAGCAGTTCGAGATCGACGCCCAGGTCACCGGCTACACCCGCGGCCCGACCGTGACCCGCTACGAGGTCGAGCTCGGCCCCGCGGTGAAGGTGGAGAAGGTGACCGGCATCGGCCGCAACATCGCCTACGCGGTTGCCTCCGCCGACGTGCGGATCCTCTCGCCGATCCCGGGCAAGAGCGCGATCGGCATCGAGATCCCCAACTCCGACAAGGAGATCGTCTCGCTCGGGGACGTGTTGCGCTCACCGAACGCCCGCAACGACCACCACCCGCTGATCGTCGGCCTCGGCAAGGACGTCGAGGGCGGCTTCGTGGTGGCGAACCTCGCGAAGATGCCGCACCTGCTGGTGGCCGGGGCCACCGGCTCTGGCAAGTCGAGCTTCATCAACTCGATGATCACCTCGTTGCTGATGCGCTCCACCCCCGACGAGGTGCGGATGGTCCTGGTCGACCCGAAGCGGGTCGAGCTGAACCACTATGAAGGGGTCCCGCACCTGATCACCCCGATCATCACCTCGCCGAAGAAGGCCGCCGAGGCGCTGCAGTGGGTCGTGCGCGAGATGGACATGCGGTACGACGACCTCGCCGCGTTCGGCTACCGTCACATCGACGACTTCAACAAGGCGGTCCGCGCCGGGAAGGTGCACCTGCCCGCGGGGAGCGAGCGGGTGCTGGCGCCGTACCCGTACCTGCTGGTCGTCGTGGACGAGCTCGCCGACCTGATGATGATCTCCCCCCGTGACGTCGAGGACGCGATCGTCCGGATCACCCAGCTGGCCCGGGCGGCCGGCATCCACCTGGTCCTCGCCACGCAGCGGCCCAGCGTCGACGTGGTCACCGGGCTGATCAAGGCCAACGTCCCGTCGCGCCTGGCGTTCGCGACGAGCTCGCTGGCCGACAGCCGGGTGATCCTCGACCAGCCTGGGGCCGAGAAGCTGGTGGGTCAGGGTGACGGGCTCTTCCTGCCGATGGGGGCGTCGAAGCCGGTGCGCGTGCAGGGCTCGTGGACCACCGAGACCGAGGTCCATCAGGTCGTCGCGCACTGCAAGGCGCAGCTGTCGCCGACGTACCGTGAGGACGTCACCGCTCCCCAGCAGTCCCGCCGGGATCTCGACGACGACATCGGCGACGACCTCGACCTGGTCGTGCAGGCCGTGGAGCTGGTGGTCTCCACCCAGTTCGGCTCGACCTCGATGCTGCAGCGCAAGCTCCGCGTCGGCTTCGCGAAGGCCGGCCGGCTGATGGACATCTTGGAGAGTCGCGGGATCGTCGGCCCGAGCGAGGGGTCGAAGGCGCGCGACGTCCTGATCAAGCCCGATGACCTGGACGCGGTGATCGTCACGCTGCAGGGCGAGTCGTGACCAACCCGGTCGAGATCGGCCGCAACGGCGTCGTCGCGGGCGTGGTCGGCGTCTCCGCGGCGGCGATGGCGATCGCGTTCCTGTCCCGCGCGGTGGGCGGGGGTGGTGCGCTCGACTGGGCCTTCCTCGTCGTGCTCGCCCTGGTGGCGAGGTTCTACCTCGGCCACCTGGTCGACGCCCGGTCGCCGCTGCTCGCCGCGGACGAGCGAGGCGTCCGGGTCCGGACGGGTACCCGGTGGCGCGCGGTTCCCTGGGCGGAGCTCGACGAGGTGCAGGTGCGGCCGCGCAGACACCTCTGGTCCGACGGTGCGCTTGTCGTCGTTCCCCACGAGGGCGAGCCGCTTGTCGTCCCGCTCGGGCTGACCATCCGCTGTCGCCCACCGGTGCCCGGGCTCGCCGCACGGCTCGACACACTGGCCCGGGGGAGCGTCCTGGTCCCACCCGCCGCCACCGCTCCGGTCCTGCTGCGGCCCACCCGACGGGCCCTCCGAGCCGAGGTGACCACGGTCGGCGCGTTGGCGCTGGACCGGCAGCCGGCCGAACAGCCTCTCCCGGAGGCGGCCGAGCTGCACCGCCCCGCCGACCTCGACCCGCTGCCCGGCCTCGAGCCGGTCATCGGTCCCGAGCTCGCGGCCGCCCGCCGCCGGCTCGGGCTCAGCGTCGACGAGATGGCCGAACGCACCCGGATCCGACCGCACATCATCGAGGCCATCGAGGTCGACGACTTCACCTCGTGCGGGGGGGACTTCTACGCCCGCGGGCACCTCCGCACCCTGGCCAGGGTGCTCGGGACCGACGCCGTTCCGCTGATCTCTACCTACGACACCTCCTATGCCACGGCACCGATCGACGCCAGGCAGGTCTTCGAGGCCGAGCTCGCGAACGGGATGTCCGCGGGGCTCCGCGGCACCATGGGCGGTCCGCGCTGGGGGGTGCTGGCCGGTGTGGTGCTCACCCTGCTGCTGGTCTGGGGACTCGTCCGGCTCTTCGCGACCCAGCCGCCGGAGCTGGTGCGCCCGGCGCCGATCGTCCTCGACGGCTCTGCCGGGGTCAGCCATCCCTACCCGCAGCTGCGTCCGGCCGCGGTGAGCCCCGTCCCGGTCGTGCTCGCGGTCAGCCGGGCCACCGACGTGGTGGTCCGAGACGACACCGGTCATCGGGTCTTCGCGGGTCAGCTGGCCGCGGGCGCCGGCAAACATCTGCGGGTGCGTCCCCCGGTCACGGTGCGCGCGAGCGACGCGGGGGCCGTCGCGGTCACCGTGGCGGGAGCCCCGAAGGGGGTCGTGGGCCAGGACGGCGTCAGCGCGCGACGGACCTTCCATCGGCCGAGCCACCCGCGAGGCTGACCCGTCATACTTGGGACGGTCATGACTGTCTCCTCCACCCGGACCACCCCCACCGTCGCAGTGGTGACCTTGGGGTGCGCGCGCAACGACGTCGACTCCGAGGAGCTCGCCGGGCGGCTCGAGGCGGGCGGCTTCCGCCTGGTCGCCGACGCCGCCGACGCCGAGACCGTGCTGGTCAACACGTGCGGCTTCGTCGAGGCGGCCAAGAAGGACTCGGTGGACATCCTGCTCGAGGCGGCCGACCTCAAGGCCGCTGGTACGACGCGCGCCGTCGTCGCGGTCGGGTGCCTGGCCGAGCGCTACGGCAAGGAGCTGGCCGACTCGCTGCCCGAGGCGGACGCCGTGCTCGGCTTCGACGACTACCCCGACATCGCCGCCCGGCTGCGGTCGATCCTGGCGGGGGAGCAGCAGCACCCGCACACGCCCTCGGAC
>JBOHDW010000386.1:0-2886 GCA_050700795.1 Nocardioidaceae bacterium
CGGCGAAAGCGTCGACGTCTTCGCTGGAGAAGCCTTCGATGGTCGCGATGAGGTCCGCGCCGATACCCTGCGGCACAAAGCCGGTGCTGAAGTTCGTCTCCGGATCCATCGCCCAAGCGCCACCGTCAGAACCCATCGGCACCCGCGACATCGACTCGACCCCGCCGGCGAGGATCAGCTCCTCGAACCCGGAGCGCACCCGCGCGGCGGCCTGGTTGACCGCCTCGAGTCCCGATGCGCAGAAGCGGTTGAGCTGCACGCCGGAGACCGTCTCGGGGTAGCCGGCCGCGAGCGCCGCCGCCTTGGCGATGTCGCCGCCCTGGTCACCCAGTGGGCTGACCACGCCGAGGACGACGTCGTCGATCCGGCTCGGGTCGAGCCCGGGGTTGCGGCTCCGGATCTCGTCGAGCAGGCCGACGACGAGGTCGATCGGCTTCACCTCGTGGAGCGAGCCGGTCTTCTTGCCGCGGCCTCGCGGAGTCCTGATGGCGTCGTACACGATCGCTTGCGGCATGTGCGGTCCAAACTCTCGGCGGACGGGCTGCACTTCGATTGTGACACTCCTACTGTTAGCGTCCAACCAGAGGTGGCCCGAATCACCTCGCCCCGGACCGAGAGGCGGCGCCGCAGTGTCCGAGCACGTCGACGTCGCCGCGGGACTGATGACCCTCGACGAGCTCAGCCGACGGGTTTCGCTGACTGTGCGCAACGTCCGCTTCTACACCACCAAGGGGTTGGTGCCGCCACCGATCCGTCGGGGACGGTCGGGGTACTACAACGCCGACCACGTCGCCCGGCTCGAGCTCGTCCGGGAGCTTCAGGCCCACGGGTTCACCTTGGCGGCGGTCGAGAGGTACATCGCAAAGATCCCCCCGGACGCGAGCCCGGAGACGATCGCGCTGCACCGGACGTTGCTGGCGCCGTGGATGGCCGAGCCCGCCGAGACCCTGTCCCGGCGAGAGCTGTCTCGCCGTGCGGGCCGCGCGCTGACCGCCGAGGACCTCGACCTGCTCCGCGTGCTGGGCATCGTCTTCCCGACGAAGCAGGGCCGGTTCCAGGTCTCCTCGGCACATCTGTCGGTCGGGGTGGCCCTGCTCGATCTCGGGATGCCGGCCGACGTCGCGATCGCCGCGCAAGAGATCTTCGCGGCTCACGGTCGGGCCATCGCCGAGGAGCTGACCGAGCTGTTCCGGACCAGGGTGTGGCCGTCGTACATCGAAGGGGAGACGCCGGCCGACCAGCTGCGGCAGGCGATCGAGCGGTTCAAGCCGGTGTCGATCGCGGCGCTGGTCACCGCCTATGAGACCGCCGTGAACCAGACCAAGCGCGAGTCCGCCGCCCGCCGTACCCGCTGACCGTCGACCCGGCTTGAACGCAACGCGTCATCCCCCCGGAGGGAGCCCGAGCCGACGTCGGGCCGCGACGATCCCGGCGGTCAGTAGGCCCTCCACGTCGCGACCTGGACCGAACACGTTTGCCTTCCCGACCACCTGGATCAGCCAGCCCCGGTCTCGGTCGAGCCAGCCCCGCCGGCTCCGGTCATGCGCCCGGTCCTCGTCCGTCGAGTGATGGGCCTCCCCGTCGTACTCCGCGCCGAACAGCAACTCGGGGACGGCAAGGTCGATTCGGGCCACCTCCACGCCGTCGATCTCGACAGACACCTGCGGGGTAGGCGGCGGCAGCGTGCCGACGTCCAGCCACCGAAGTCGAAGCACGGACTCGCCGGCGGACTCGGAACGAGGGTCGGCTAGCGGCGCCAGCGCCCGGAGCTGTACGACGCCTCGCTGCCTTCGGAACCGCTCGACGCCTAACGAGCAGCTCATTGTGTTCGAAGCCGCCTACGCGCAACAGACCGTCGAGAGCCACGATCGCGCTGTCGCGGTGCTCCAACCGGCCGAGGTCCATGGCTGTCCGCAGCGGAGTGGTCACCCGCAAACCGGCGTACTCGGTCACATCCTCCCGAGGAAGGGTCCGCTCACCGCTTCGGCACAGACCGTTCCGGAGTCGGTGATGACCCGCATCGCGGAAGAAGTACACCGGACCACAGTGGTGTCGTCATCCCACGAGGATAGCCCGATCGCAGAGTTCGCGCCGTCGCCCATCCACAGGTGCGCGTTCGAGCCGGGTCGAGGGTTTTGCGGTTGCGTTCAAGCCGGGTCGACGGGAGTGGGGAGTCCCCAGGCCGCCAGGAGCGTCGCGGCGTCGGCCCCTTCGAGCGGCCGCGCCGGGCCCGCGGCGAGCCGCGCCTGCGTCCGAGAGAAGCGCGGGGCGGGCGCGGGCTGGACGATCCCCCCACGCTCGACATAGGTACGCCGGGCCGCCAGGTGCGGATGGCGCGCCGCCTCGGTCATCGAGAGCACCGGGGCGAAGCACGCGTCCGTCCCCTCGAAGATCGCCTCCCACTCGGCCAGGGTCATCTGCGCGAACCGCTCCGTGAGTACGGCGTGCAGCCGCGGCCACTGGCTCGGCTCCTCCCGATCGGGTACGCCGGACAGCCCGAGCCCCTCGACGAGGGCGGCCCAGAACGCCGGCTCGATGGCGCCGACCGCCACGTGCCGGCCGTCGGCGGTCTCGTAGACCCCGTAGAACGGCGCACCGCCATCAAGCAGACCGGTCGCCCTGGTCTCGGTCACCAGCCCCGCCGCGAGCAGGCCGGCGTACATCAGCGACAGGTGCGCGACCCCGTCGACGATGGCGGCGTCGACGACCTGACCGAGGCCGCTCGACCGTGCCTCGAGCAGCGCAGCGAGGATGCCGATGACGAGGTAGGTCGAGCCCCCGCCGAAGTCCCCGAGCAGGTTCGTCGGGAACTGCGGCCGGTCGGAGGTCTGACCGAGGCCGTGCAGGGCCCCGGAAACGGCGATGTAGTCGATGTCGTGCCCCGCG
>JBOHDW010000387.1:0-6405 GCA_050700795.1 Nocardioidaceae bacterium
GATCTCTATGGCTCGGCGCGCCGCCGCCCGACCGCCTCGGTTAACCTGCTCACCGTCCATGACGGCTTCACCCTGCGCGACCTGGTCTCCTACGACGACAAGCACAACGACGCAAACGGTGAGGACAACACCGACGGCACCGACAACAACCGTTCGTGGAACTGCGGCGTCGAGGGCGAGACCGAGGACGCGGAGGTGGTCGCGCTGCGCCACAAGCAGGCCGCGAACCTGATGGCGACGCTGTGCCTGTCGACCGGGGCGCCGATGCTCACCGCGGGCGACGAGCGCGGCCGGACCCAGGGTGGCAACAACAACGCCTACTCGCAGGACAACGCGATCTCGTGGATCGACTGGCGCCCCGACGACGCCTGGCTCGACCTCTACGAGGTGACGAAGGCGGCCCTGAAGCTGCGCCGAGAACACCCCGCGCTCCGCCAGCGGCACTACCTCGAGGGGCAGCCGGCGGTTCCCGGCGGGCCCAAGGACCTGGCCTGGATCCACCCCGACGGCCACGAGATGGACGCCGCGGACTGGGCCGACAACGAGCTGCACACGTTCGGCATGTTCGTCTCCGGGAACCCGCTGCGCGCGCCCGGTCCGCACGGCGAACGGCTCCACGACGCGTCGTTCCTGATCTGGTTCAACGCGCACCCGGACTCGGGCAAGGCGAAGCTGCCCCCCAACGAGTGGGTGTCGGCCGGCGAGGTGGTGCTGAGCACCGACTCGACGCACCCAGTGGGCTCGCGGGTGGCCGCCGGGGAGACCGTCGTGATCGAGCCCCGCTCCATGCTCGTTCTCCGCGAAACCGACTCCCCAAACGATTCGTCTGCTTAGTTTCGTCTGTCTTGAGCGGAAGGATCGCAGACGAATCGTTTGGGGGTTAGTCGCGGCGGTCGGCGAGGATCCGCTGGCTGGCCAGCTTCCCGGGGGCACCGATGACGCAGCCGCCGGGGTGGGTCCCCGAACCGCACTGGTAGTACCCGCCGATCGGCGTGGCGTACTGGCTCCACCCCGGCGCCGGCCGGAAGAAGTACATCTGCGGCGCCAGGAACTCGCCGGCGAAGATGTTGCCCTCGGTCAGACCGGTGACGCGCTCGATGTCGAGCGGGGTGACCACCTCGCGGTGCAGCACGAGCTCCCCGAATCCCGGGAAGTGCGACTCCAGCACCGCCTGGACCGTGTCCCCGAAACGGTCGCGCTCACTGTCCCAGTCGCTGCCCTTGAGGTGGTACGGCGCGTACTGGATGAAGCACGACATCACGTGCTTCCCGGGCGGTGCCATGTCCGGGTCGACGACCGACTGGATCGCGCCGTCGATGAAGGGCTTCGAGGAGTACCAGCCGTACTTCGCGTCGTCGTACGCGCGCTCGAGGTACTCCATCGTCGGGCCGATGTTCGTGAAGCCACTGAACATGTCGGACCGGCCCTTGAGGGTCGGGTAGATCGGCAGCGCGTCGAGGGCGAAGTTCACCTTGGCCGAGGTGCCCTGGAACCGCATCCGGTTGATGCTCTCCACCAGGTCGGACGGCAGCTCGCGGGGGTCGACCAGCTCGGTGAAGGTACGCCGCGGGTCGAGCGCGCTCACCACGATCGGGGCGTGGAACTCCGTCCCGTCGGTGAGTACGACGCCGGTGACCCGGCCGTCCGAGGTCAGCACATGGTCCACCGGGGACTCGAGCCGCACCTCCGCGCCGTACGACGTCGCCGCCCGGCTGAGCACCTGGGTGAAACCGCCGTTGCCACCCTTGTGGAAGGCCCACGCACCGAAGCTCGCGTCGTGCTCGCCCATCTTGTGATAGAGCAGCACCAGCCCGCTGCCCTGCGACATCGGCCCGACCTTCGTCCCGATGATCGAGGAGGACGCGAGGGTGGCCTTGACGATGTCGCTCTCGAAGTAGTCGTCGAGGAAGTCCGAGCAGCTGCCGGTGAGCAGCCGCACGAGGTCGTGCATCACCTTCTTGTCGACCCCGCTCAGATGCTTGACCAGCCAGGCCACGTCGGCCTGGTCGTCGGGCGAGTCGCTGAAGATGTCCGGCGGCGCCTTGTCGAACAGCGGCTTGACCACCTGCGCGACGCGGTGCATGTCGTGGTCGAAGCGGTGCATCGCGTCGGCGTCGCGCTTGGAGTGCCTGGCGATCTCCTGGTCGTTGAACTGCTCGTCGTCGGTGAGCAGCAGGTAGTCGCCGTCGTCCATCGGGGCGAAGGTGTTCGGCATGTAGAGCGGCAGGAAACCGTGCTTGACCAGGTCGAGCTCCTGGATGATGTCGGGCCGAAGCAGGCTCAGGGCATAGCTGAACGTGGTGAACGAGAAGCCGGGGTGCAGCTCCTCGGTGATCGCGGCACCGCCGACGAGGTGGCGTCGCTCGAGGATCAGCGTCCGAAGCCCGGCCTTCGCGAGGTAGGCGCCGTTCGTCAGGCCGTTGTGGCCGCCTCCGACAACGATCGCGTCATAGGTGTTGGTCGCCATCTCAGGCCGTCTTCCCTTCGGGCTTGTCCTCCCGAGCCGTCTTGCGCGGGGGGTTGAACAGGGGCATCCGGTCGACGCTCGCGGGAACGAGGTGGTACTCGTGGTCGACGGTCAGCTCCACGTGCACGGTCGAGCCCTTGGCGGCGTACGCCGGGAGCACTCGTGCCATCGCGATGTGCCGTTGGAGCACCGGCGAGTACATCAGGCTCGTGGCGTAGCCGATGCGGGTGTGGTTCTCGTCGTACAGCATCGACTCCCAGGGCAACGGGTTCTCGTCCTTGGGCGGGATCAGCCCGACCTCCTCGTGGAGCCGGTTGTACTCCCTCCAGTCGATCCAGAGGCCGACCGTGGCCCATCGTGACGTGCCGTCGGCCAGCTCACGCTCGATCGCCCGCCGCCCGATGAAGGGCCGGTCCTCGCCGAGGTTGCGGGTCATCCAGCCGAAGCCGAGCTCGTTCGGGGTGAACCGCTCGGCGTCGGTGAACGCGAGCCGGCTGGAGGAGAACTCGACGTTCATCAGGGCGAGTCCGGCCTCGATGCGAAGCATCAGCAGCGCCTGCTCTCCGAACGGGCGCAGTCCCCGACCCTCGCCCTCTTGGAGGAGTCGGTCGAGCACGGTGAGGGCGTCGCCGGACTCGACGAAGATCTCGTAGCCGAGGTCGCCGGTGTAGCCGGTCCGCGACACGGTGACCGGGGCGTCCCCGACCTTGCCCTCGACGAGACCGAAGTACGGGATCCCGGCGATCTCGGGCACCAGCCGGCTGACCGTCTCGCGGGAGCGCGGCCCCTGGACGGCGAGGATGCCGTAGTCGGCCGAGACGTCCTCGATCCCGACGGCGAGCCGGCCGATCTGGTCGTCGAGGTAGCCGAGGTTGGGCGCCGCCGCGGTCAGCAGCCACTCGTTCTCCGAGTGCCGGAAGAGCACCCCGTCCTCGAGGAGGAAGCCCCCGTCGTCACACCAGACGGTGTACTGCGCGTGGCCGGGCCGACAGCTCCGGATGTCCCGGGTCATCACGCCGGCCAGAAAGCGCTCGGAGTCGCGGCCGTGGATGCGGTACTTGTAGAGCGGCGAGGTGTCGAAGACCCCGACGCTGTTGCGCACCGCGAAGTACTCGTGCTTGGCCGACAGGTCGTAACGCAGCGCCGACAGGTAGCCCGACCAGTGCCCCCACAGGCCGGTCCGGTTGAGCTCGTTGAGCCGCGGGAAGAACGGCGTGGTCCTGACCATCTCGGCGTTCGGAAGGGTGGCGTTCATGATGCCGAGCAGCCTAACTGAACGGTGAGTCAATCGACCAGGCCCCTCCGTCGACCCGGCGCTGGTCTCGCGCTGTGGAACGGTAGGGCTGTCTGGGCCCGGTGTTCGGAGCCGCACCGTTCCGCAGCTGGACACCCGGCCCGGTTCGACACTCGGCCTGGTTCGACCCGAGTGACGAGGGGGCCTGCGCAACTGAGCACAGCCCCCGTTGCGCAGCCGGGACCCCGACCGGCCGTCGCAGGACCCCCCGGGAAGGTGCGCGGGCCGGTCAGGCCGGGTCGACGGAGGGGTCGTCCGGGACGGTGACCAGCCCCAACTCGGCGTACGACGCGAGGTGCTCGTTGCGCGGCAGCACCCGCACCGTGTAGCCGAACGGCCCCGCGGTGGCCAGCGAGATGCGCCCCTCGTAACGGTGTCGGTCGCCTTCATACGACTCGGCGTGCCGCAGCGACTCGGCCGTGGTGTCGAGCAGATCGTCCTCCTGCTTGATCCGGCCGTAGACGACCTGCACCTCGACGTCGTCGGGAGTCAGCGAGCCCAACGAGACGAAGGCCCGCACGTCCACCGTCTCGCCGATCTCGGGGGCGTCAGCGACGCCACTGGACTCGACGTGGTCGATGTGCACCTCGCCCCACGCGTCGACGACCCGGCGCTTCCAGTCCGCGAGCTCCTGGGCCCCGCGATAGTCGCCGTTGAGGGTGCGCGAGCTGTGGGCCGAGGGGGTGTACAGCTTGTGCACGTAGGACCGCACCATCCGGTCGGCGAGCACCTTCGGGCCCAACGAGGTCAGCGTGTGCCGGACCAGCTCGATCCATCGTGACGGCAGTCCATCGGCGTCGTGGTCGTAGAACCGTGGCGCCACCTCGCCCTCGATCAGGTCGTACAGCGCGGCGGCCTCGACGTCGTCGCGCCGCTCCGGCTCCTCGATGCCATCCGCGGAGGGGATCGCCCAGCCGTTCTCGCCGTCGTACCACTCGTCCCACCAACCGTCGAGGATCGACAGGTTGAGCCCGCCGTTGAGCGCCGCCTTCATCCCCGACGTTCCGCACGCCTCGTAGGGGCGCAGCGGGTTGTTCAACCACACGTCACAGCCGGGGTACAGCGGCTGGGCCATCGCGATGTCGTAGTTCGGCAGGAAGACGATCCGGTGCCGCACGGAGGGGTCGTCGGCGAACCGGACGATCTCCTGGATCAGCTTCTTGCCGCCCTCGTCGGCCGGGTGTGCCTTGCCCGCGATGACCAGCTGGATCGGCCGCTCCGGGTGCAGCAGCAGCGACTTGAGCCGGTCCGGGTCGCGCAGCATCAACGTGAGCCGCTTGTACGACGGGACACGGCGCGCGAAGCCGATGGTGAGCACGTCGGGGTCGAGTGCCGAGTCGATCCAGGTGGTCTCCGCCGGGGCGGCCCCGCGCTGCTTCCAGGACTTCGCCAGCCGCTTGCGCGCGTCCGCCACGAGCCGCTCTCGCAGCACCCGCTTGGTGTCCCAGATCTGGCGCGGGGTCACCTTGTCGACCACCTCGAAGACCAGCTCGGCGGTGTCGGCGTCGGGATCGGGGCCGGGCCGGGCACCGTGTGCACGCGCCAGGTCGTAGATCTCACGAGCCACCCACGTCGGCGCATGCACCCCGTTCGTGATCGAGGCGATCGGTCGCTCGTCGGGGTCGAAGTCCGGCCACAGTCCGCCGAACATGACGCGGCTGACCTCGCCGTGCAGGGCGGAGACGCCGTTGGCCCGTTGGGCCAGCCGGAACCCCATCACCGCCATGTTGAACACCGCCGGGTCGCCGCCGGCGTAGTCCTCCGCGCCGAGGCCGAGGATCCGCTCGACGGGGACGCCGGGGCAGGCGTTCTCGCCGCCGAAGTACTGCTCGACGAGCTCGACGGGGAACCGGTCGATGCCCGCAGGCACGGGCGTGTGGGTGGTGAACACGGTGCCGGCCCGCGACACCTCGAGGGCGGCATCGAAGTCGAGGCCGTCGTCGCCCTCGGCGAGCTCACGGATCCGCTCGAGGCCGAGGAACCCGGCGTGCCCCTCGTTGGTGTGGAACACCTCGGGGTCGGGGGCGCCGGTCAGCCGCGAGTAGGCCCGCAGCGCGCGCACCCCACCGATGCCGAGCAGCATCTCCTGGCGGAGCCGGTGCTCGGTGTTGCCGCCGTACAGCCGGTCGGTGACCGATCTGAGCTCTCCGCCATTCTCCTCAAGGTCCGCGTCGAGGAGCAGCAGCGGGACGCGGCCGACACGGGCCACCCAGATCTGCGCGGTCAACGAATCCTCGCCGGGGAGCCCGATGTCGACCTTGGCGGCGGACTCGTCGGCCTCGCGCAGCAGCGCGATCGGCAGACCGTCCGGGTCGAGCACCGGGTAGCGCTCCTGCTGCCAGCCGTCGTGCGACAGGGACTGACGGAAGTAGCCGTGCCGGTAGAGCAGCCCGACGCCGACGATCGGCACGCCGAGGTCGCTGGCGGTCTTGAGGTGGTCGCCGGCCAGGATGCCCAGGCCACCGGAGTACTGCGGCAGGACGGCGGTGATCCCGAACTCCGGGGAGAAGTACGCGACCGCCCGGGGCGCCGCGCCACCGGTGCGTGCCGAGTAGCGCTGGTACCACCGCTCCCCGGTCAGGTAGTGCTCCAGGTCGGCGTGCAGCTCGCCCAGCCGCCACAGGAAGTCCGCGTCCTCGGCGAG
>JBOHDW010000388.1:0-4487 GCA_050700795.1 Nocardioidaceae bacterium
GAACAAGGATAGCTCGGCCCTCCTGGTCTCCGTCCAGCTCGTGAAGAGTCAGGACGACCCTGCGCCGTACCAACGCGTCACCGCTCGCATCGCCCAGGAGCATCCGGGTCTGCAGATCCGGGAGGCCGGCGACCTGTCCATCAACGGTGCGATCAACCAGCGCGTCGCCGACGACCTCTCGTCCGCGGAGGGGTTCAGCCTGCCGGTGACGCTGATCTTGATGCTGCTCGCGTTCGGCGCGCTCATCGCCGCCGGGATCCCGGTGCTGCTGGCCCTGACCAGCGTGGCCGCGACCATCGGTCTGTCGGCGCCGCTGTCCCACCTGGTCCACGCGGAGCCCACTGTCAGCGCGATGATCGTGCTGATCGGGATGGCCGTGGGAGTGGACTACTCGCTGTTCTACCTGAAACGGGAACGCGAGGAGCGCGCTGCGGGACGCAGCACGCTCGACGCCGTCGAGATCGCCGCGCAGACCTCCGGTCACTCCATCCTGGTCTCCGGCGGGGCCGTCATCGCGTCGATGACCGGCTTGTACGTGATGGGTGGGGCCACCTTCAACTCCCTTGCCACCGGGGCGATCCTCGTGGTGGCGATCGCGGTTCTGGGCTCGATCACCGTGCTCCCGGCGCTGCTGGCCAGGCTGGGACGCTGGGTGGACCGCCCGCGCATCCCGCTGCTGTGGCGGTTGAACCGCCGCATCGGGCGGGGCGGCATCAGCGGTCGGCTCCTCGGGCCGGTCCTGCGTCGGCCGGTGGCCGCGTTGGTCGGGTCGGGGCTCGTGGTCGTCGCCCTCGCCGTACCGGCGCTGGGGATGAGGCTGCACTCGAGCGACCTGCAGACCCTGCCCGCCTCCATCCCGGAGGTGCAGACCTACGCGCGGCTCTCGAGCGAGTTCCCCTCCGAGGGCACCTCCGCGCTGGTCGTGGTCAGGGCTCCGGCCGCCGAGCGGGACCGGGCGGCCGCCGCGCTCGTCTCGCTGCGCACCAAGGCGGTCGCGGCGGGCGGGTTCATCGACACCGGAACACCGGTCCGCACCTCCGCGGACGGCCGCACCTCGATGATCGAGCTCGCGATGCCGTACCCCCAGGCGGACCCGCGCGTCGACCACGCCCTCACCGAGCTACGTGGTCGCCTGGCGCCCGCGACGCTTGCGGGGCTGCACGGCGAGTACGCCGTGGGCGGCGACGCGGCGACCTCCTACGACTACTCGCAACACCAGGACACCTTCTTGCCGATCGTCGTCGGGTTCGTGCTGCTGCTGACGCTGGTGATGATGGGGATCGCGTTCCGGAGCCTGCCGATCGCGCTGATCTCGACCGGGCTCAACCTGGCGTCGGTCGGGGTGGCGTTCGGAGTCCTCACGCTGGTCTTCCAGGACGGCTGGGGGAGCGGTCCACTGCACTTCACCAGCCCCGGCTTCGTGATCAACTGGCTCCCGCTGTTCATCATGGTGGTGCTGGTCGGTCTGTCGATGGACTACCACGTGTTCGTGGTCAGCCGGATCCGCGAACAGGTGTGTCGAGGCCTACCGACGCGGCTGGCGGTCGAGCAGGGCATCACCGCGACGGCGGGCGTGGTCACCAGTGCCGCCGCGGTGATGATCTCGGTCTTCTCCATCTTCGCCACGCTGAGCATGATGGAGATGAAGATGATGGGCGTCGGCCTGGCCGCCGCGATCTTGTTCGACGCCACCGTGATCCGTTTGGTGATGCTCCCCGCGGTCCTGGTGCTCCTCGGCGAGCGAGCCTGGTGGCCCACCCGGGCGGCGCGGCCCAGCGGTGTCCGGGTCACCGAGACCGACCCGGCCTACGAGCTCGCCGGCAGGTGACGAGGGATGTGGGTAGCCTCGACGTATGCATCGTCTCCTGTGCGTCCTCGCCGGTGCCCTGGTGCTGGGCGGCTGCTCGACGGCGGCGACGCCGCAGACCGCGACCCGGGCCGCGGGTCCCGCCGTCGTGGCTGCCGCCCACCCGACCGTGCGGCACGTGTTCGTGATCAACCTGGAGAACAAGGGGTACGCCGCGACGTTCGGCTCCGGCTCGAAGGCCCCGTACCTCGCCAAGACCCTGGCCGGGAAGGGTCAGCTGCTCACCGAGTACCACGGCATCGCCCACCACAGCCTGCCCAACTACATCGCCCAGATCAGCGGCCAGGGGCCGGACGCCGCCACGCAGGGCGACTGCCCGGTCTTCAGCCGCTTCCACCGGACCCGCACGGTGGCCCCACAGCAGGCCGTCGGGCACGGGTGCGTCTACCCGGCCTCGGTGCGCACGCTGGCCGGGCAGCTGCGGGCGAAGGGGTTCACCTGGCGTGGCTACATGGAGGACATGGGCAGGGGATGCCGGCATCCGCGACTCGGCCACCGCGACACCACCCAGCGGGCGCAACGCGGGGACCAGTACGCCCTTCGGCACAACCCGTTCCTCTACTTCCGCAGCGTGATCGACCACCCCGGCAAGTGCCGCGCGCGAGACGTCGCGTTGAGCCACCTCGGCACCGACCTCAAGCGGGTCTCGACCACCCGGAACCTTTCCTACATCACGCCCAACCTGTGCAACGACGGGCACGACAACCCCTGTGTGACCGGCCGCACCGGCGGTCTGGTCGCGGCCAACGCCTGGCTCAAGCGCTGGGTGCCGAGGATCCTCGCCTCGCCCGCGTTCCGGCGAAACGGGTTGCTGGTGGTGACCTTCGACGAGGCCGATACCGGTGACGCCACCGCCTGCTGCGGGGAGTCGTCGTCGCCGAACGCCCCGCATCCCGGGCTGACCGGCCCCGGCGGGGGGCGCGTCGGAGCCGTGCTCATCTCGCCGTTCATCACCCCCGCCACGCGCAACGCCACGCCGTACAACCACTACTCGTTGCTGCGCAGCGTCGAGGACCTGTTCGGCCTCGGCCACCTCGGGTACGCCGCCACCACCGCCGGTTTCGGCGCCGACGTCTGGGACTGATCCGTGGCCGCAGGCTGCCTGTTCTGCGCCATCGTCGCCGGCACCGTCGAGGCCGAGATCGTGCTCAACACCCCCGAGATGGTCGGCTTCCTCGATCACCGTCCCGTGTTCAAGGGGCACACGCTGCTGGTGCCGCGCGAGCACGTGGTCACCCTCCCGGACCTGCCTGCGAGGCTGCGGGACCCGTTCCTCGAGGCGGGGCAGCGGCTCGCCACGGCGATGGTCGAGGCGCTCGGCGCGCAAGGCTCGTTCTGTGCGGTCAACAACATCGTGAGCCAGAGCGTGCCGCACTTGCACCTGCACGTCGTACCCCGGACGAAGGGCGACGGGCTGCGCGGCTTCTTCTGGCCGCGCACGAAGTACGCCGACGCCGCCGAGCTGGGGGAGTACGCCGACCGCCTCCGGACGGCTCTCAGCTGATCGGCTCGGAGACGAGGACCGCGGTGGCAGTGGCCGCGGCGGGTCGCCGGCGCATCTTGTTGCCGGTGCCGATCGCGGCGATCCAGACCCCCGCGGCACCAAGCACCGCGCCGGCCACCGTGTCGATGAAGAAGTGCCACCCCAGGTAGATCGTGGCCACCTCGGTGAGCGCGAGGAACACCCACATCGACCACCGGACCGACCGACACAGCCGGAGCAGCTCGACCATCAGGCAGACGGTGACCATCAGGGCGACGTGGAGAGAGGCGAACGCGGCGATCGTCTGGACCGCGTGGGTCGCCCAGGGGCCGGCGAGCACCGCGTGCCGGTCATCGATCATCGTGGTCTGCAGGGTGGTCACGTAGGTGTGCGGCAGCGTCGAGAACTCCTGCGGCCGCGAGTAGATCGGCCCCAGTGTCGGCAGCGCGAAGTAGGTCGCCACGCCGAGCACCCAGTCGACCGCGACCGCCGTGACGTACCACTCGCCGCCCTTGACGTCTCGCGACCAGACCAGGGCGACCACCAGGGACACGGGTACCAGCGCGATCCACACGACGTAGACGGTGGAGAAGAACTGCGCGGCCCAGCCGGTGCCGAACACGTGGTGGAGCACGGTCGCTGGGTCGTGCCCGAGCCAGAGCGTCCGGTCGAGCCGGTGCAAGGTGTCGTCCCAGATGTGCCGGTTGACGAACGGGACGTAGCTCTTGAGGTTGCGGAACGCGGCGTAGGTCAGGTACCACGCACCCAGCCCCACGAGCGCGAAGCGCGCGTGCGGCCATCGCCAGCGCTCCGTCACCACGGAGCGCACGGTGCCGGCCAGACCGCGCAATCCCCGGGCCCGGAACAGCGCGCGAGGAAGCACGTCGGTGACGAAGGCGACCAGCAGGAAGATCGGCAGCTGGAAGTACGTCGGCAGGGCGACCCCGGCCGGGTCGCGCACCGGCAGGTGGTAGTTGTGGGCCACCACGATCGCGACCACGGAGAGCACGACCGAGAAGGCGCCCATGAACCAGAAGCTGCCCCGCCACGCCCGCACCCGCTCACCCTACCCAGAGGAACCCCGCCTACAGTGAGCCGATGAGTCGTTTCGAGGGCAAGGTGGCGGTCGTCACGGGC
>JBOHDW010000389.1:0-3303 GCA_050700795.1 Nocardioidaceae bacterium
AGAGGGGAGGGTGGAGGAGGGAGGACAGGGGGTGGGGTCAGCGGCGGATCAGGCCGCGATGCCGCCGCGCTGCACGTTACGGCGCAGCTCGAAGCGTTCGTACTCGCGCTCCTGCCGTGCCGTCGAAGTGGTGTTCCAAGACCTACGGAGCCGCGTAACCGCCCCGCCAAAACGAGCCTTCACCGTCTTGCCTTTCCAACGTAACCGATGATTATGTAGCAGTCGCTACAACAGCAATAGTAGATCGCCGGGAAGACGTTCACGAACCGTTTTCACACCGTGGCGGCATGACGTCCGTCACAACACATGGCGTAGGTAACGCATGGGCTCGTCAAGGTAGCGCCTCCAGTGCGTGACGAGCTCCAGGTCGTCGTACGACGAGGGCCGGACTCCCCAGCCGCCCACCTCGAGGAGGGTCGCACCCGGGAGCGCTGCGAGCAGGGGGGAGTGGGTCGCACACAGCACCTGGGCGCCCTCTGCCGCGAGGTGGTGCAACGTCTCGACCAATGCGATCTGGGCAGAGAACGACAAGGCGGCCTCCGGCTCGTCGAGGCAGTAGAGGCCGGGGGAGTCGAACCGGGTACGCAGCAGTTCCAGGAAGGACTCGCCGTGGCTCATCTCGTGGAACCGCGGATCTTCTTTCCCGGGGTGGTCCTCGAGGTAGGTGTAGAAACCGTGCATCGACTCGGCCCGTAGGAAGAACCCCCAACGGGCCCCTCCGACGCCGCGCTCGAGTCGCAGCCAGCCGGCAAGGGGCGACTCCGAGGACCGCGTCGTGTGCCGTGCTCCCGTCGATCCGCCCTCTGGGGACAGTCCGAACGCCATCGCCACCGCTTCGACCAGGGTCGACTTGCCCGAGCCGTTCTCCCCTACGAGCAACGTCACCCCCGGGGCAAGGTCCCAGCCGGTCTCCAGCAGCTGAGCGACCGCCGGGATGGTGGCGGGCCAGCGACCCGCCTCGGCGTACTCGTTGGTCGTGATTCGGCGGACCGGTCGACGGTCCAGCAGCCCGCCGTCGCTCATCGGCTACTCGTCGTCGGCGTCGAGGCGGGCCAGCCAGGTGGCCAGCCGCTCGACCGGGGTCTCGAACTCCGGGTGCGCGTCGACGAACTCCTGCAGCCGGTCGGCCAACCAGGCGAGCGAGACCTCCTCCTCGCCGCGCCGGGTCTCCAGCTCCTCGATGCCCCTGTCGGTGAAGTACATCTCAGCTGAACGCCTGCTGGAGCAGCTCCTTCTGCTCCCCGACGTGGCGGGAGTGCTGTCCCACCGAGGGCGAGGAGGACTCGGGGCGCGACACCCGGTAGAACGGGATCCCGCCGAGCTCCGGGGTGAGGTTGAGGGCCATGTGCGGCCAAGGGCCCATGTTGGCCGGCTCGTCTTGGACCCAGCGGATCTCGTGCAGGTTGGGGTAGCGCGACAGCTCGGCCCGCAGCTCCTTCGCCGGGCGCGGGTAGAGCTGTTCCAGCCGGACGATGGCGGTGCGCAGCTCATCCCCCTCCCGGTTGGCTCGCTCGACCATCAGGTCCAACGTGATCCGACCGCTGCAGAGCAACAGCTTCTCGACGCGCCCCGGCTCGACCTGCTCGTCACCGATCACCGGCCGGAAGGTCCCCGAGGTGAAGTCACCGGGCTGGGAGCTCGCCTCCTTGCGCTTCAGCATCGACTTCGGTGTGAAGACCACCATCGGGCGGTGCATCTCACCGAGCGAGTGACGGCGCAGCAGGTGGAAGTAGCTGGCCGGCGTCGAGGGTTGGGCGATCACGAACGCGTCGTCGGCGGCCATCGTCAGCCACCGTTCGATCCGTGCGGAGGAGTGGTCGGGTCCCTGTCCGTCGTACCCATGCGGGAGGAGGAGTACGACGCCAGACTCCTGCTGCCACTTGGCCTCACCAGAGGCGATGAACTCGTCGATGATGGTCTGGGCACCGTTCGCGAAGTCGCCGAACTGGGCCTCCCACAGGACGAGCGTGTCGGGCCGGGCCACCGAGTAGCCGTACTCGAAGCCCATCGCGGCGTACTCGCTGAGCAGGGAGTCGTAGACGTAGAACTGGGCCTGCTCCTCGGTGAGGTTCGCGAGGGGGGTCCACTCGTCGGCGTTCTTGCGGTCGATGATCGTGGCGAACCGCTGGACGAACGTGCCGCGCCGTGAGTCCTGACCCGACAGCCGCACCGGGCGGCCGTCCATCAGCAGTGAGCCGAGCGCGAGGATCTCCCCGGTGCCCCAGTCGATCGGCCCCTCCGTGATCGCCGCCGCCCGACGCTGCAGCTGCGGCAGCACCTTCGGGTGCACGGTGAACCCCTCGGGAGCGGTCACATAGGCGTCGGAGATCCGCTTGAGCACCTCGAACGGTACGGCGGTGGTGGTCTCGTCACCGCCGTGCTTCTCGGGGTAGTCGGGCACTGTCGTCCACGCGGACGGGACGCTGGTCGCCTCGCGCACCTCGGTGAAGACCCGCTCCAGCTGCTGCTGGTAGTCGCGCAGCACCTGCTCGGCCTCTTCGACGGTGATGTCCCCGCGGCCGATCAGCGACTCGGTGTAGAGCTTGCGGACCGAGCGCTTCTGCTCGATGAGGTCGTACATCAAGGGCTGGGTGTACGACGGGTCGTCGCCCTCGTTGTGACCGCGGCGCCGGTAGCACACCAGGTCGATCACCACGTCCTTCTTGAAGGCCTGGCGGTACTCGAAGGCGAGGCGGGCGACCCGGATGCACGCCTCGGGGTCGTCACCGTTGACGTGGAAGATCGGGGCCTGGACCATTCGCGCGACGTCGGTGCAGTAGAGCGACGATCGCGACGCGGCCGGCGAGGTGGTGAAGCCGACCTGGTTGTTCACCACGACGTGGATCGTGCCGCCGGTGCGGTAGCCCCTCAGCTGGGAGAGGTTCAGCGTCTCGGCGACCACGCCCTGCCCGGCGAATGCCGCGTCGCCGTGGACCTGCAAGGGCAGGACCGGGAAGTCGCCGCCCCGGTTGAGGACGTCCTGCTTCGCCCTGACGATCCCCTCGAGAACCGGGTCGACCGCCTCCAGGTGGGACGGGTTCGCGGCCACGGACACCTTGATCCGGTCGCCGGACCCGGCGCTGAACTCCCCGTCGGCGCCGAGGTGGTACTTCACGTCGCCGGAGCCCTGGACCGTTCGCGGGTCGATGTTGCCCTCGAACTCCCGGAAGATCTGGGAGTACTTCTTGCCGACGATGTTGGCCAGCACGTTGAGCCGCCCGCGGTGCGCCATCCCGATCGTGACCTCGTCGAGCTCGACCTCGGCGGCCGCCTCGCAGATCTCGTCGATCACCGGGATCGTGG